>NZ_JBHUBB010000020.1:0-164730 GCF_042789485.1 Streptomyces sp. NPDC056835 | reverse complement strand
AACGCTCGGCTGGGAAACCCCAGCCGAGCGCCTGTCTAAACTGCTCGCGGCCTGATCAACCGACCACGGTGTTGCAACGACCCCTCGAATTCGCCCAACTGCCGTGCGGGGCTTCTGTGTTCGTTGACGTGCGCGTATGCTCAGAACTGGTAGTTAGAAGTGTTGGGGTCCGCGAGGGTGACCCAGCCCGTGCCGTCGGGGCGGCGGTGGTCGCCCACGAGGGTGGCGCCGAGGGTGAGGAGGCGGTCCACCTCTTCGTCGCGGGTGCGGTCCTGGGGCTGGAGGTCCAGATGGACTCTGTTCTTGATGGTCTTGGTCTCGGGCACCTGGATGAACAGCAGCGTGGCGCCCTCTGCCGCGAGCAGCGCTTCCGGGTCGCCGGGATTGTCGTCGTCCGCCAGGGAGGCGCCGAGGACCTTGGCCCAGAAGCTGCCCAGGGCGTAGGTGTCCGCGCAGTCGACGGTGATGTGGCGTACCAGGGATGTCATGCGGTCACTCTGATTATTCCGGCTGTTTCTGTCCAGGGTGATTCCGCAGTGCGAAATGAACTCGACTGGACGGGTTGTCGCCGGTAGATGTGGAACATGACCTCACTTCCCGAAGAGCTGTTGCCCAGTACGCGTCGAGCTCTGTTGCATCGCATCGCCCGAGCTCAGGCCGAGGGCCGCGCTCCGTCACTGGTCGGTGCGGTGGCGCGGGAGGGGCGGATGGTGTGGACGGGGGCGCGTAGTTGCATGGAGGGGCATGCTCCGGACTCGGATACGCAGTACCGGATCGGGTCGATCACCAAGACGTTCACCGCCGTGCTGGTGCTGCGGCTGCGTGATGAGGGGCTGCTTGATTTGAATGACCCCCTGGAGAAGCACCTTCCGGGCACCGGGGTGGGTGAGGTCACGATCGCTCAGCTCCTGGGGCATAGCGCGGGGTTGAGCGCGGAGGCTCCGGCGCCCTGGTGGGAGCGGACACCGGGGTCGCTCCGCCCCGAGCTCGCGGACGTCCTCGGTGAGCGGCCCGTGCTGCACCCGGCGGGGCGGCGCCACCACTACTCGAATCCGGGCTTCACGCTGCTTGGTTCGCTGGTGGAGGCCGTGCGGCGGGCGTCCTGGGAGGAGGTGCTGCGGCGTGAGGTTCTTGAGCCGCTGTCCATGGGCCGTACGTCCGCACAGCCGGTGGCTCCGCACGCGGGTGGCTGGGCTGTGCATCCCTGGGCCGATGTGATGCTGCCGGAACCGGTGGAGGACCTGGGGCTGATGGCCCCCGCCGGTCAGCTCTGGTCGACGGCCGCCGATCTCTGTCGTTTCGCGGTCTTCCTCTCGGAGGGGGACGAGAGGGTTCTGAGCGCGGAGTCCGTGCGGGAGCTGCGGACTCCGGCCGTCCCGCCCGAGGCCGGCGAGCGGAACGGCGGCTACGGGCTCGGGACGCAGCTTGTCTGGTGGGAGGACCGGACGCTGGTGGGGCATACGGGTTCGCTGCCCGGCTTTGTCGCCGGCCTGTGGGTCAGCGTGGAGGAGGACGTGGCCGCGGTGGTGCTGGCCAATGCCACCTCGGGGCCGTCTGTCGGGGCGATCGCCGCCGATCTCATCGGCATTGTGGCGGACGCGGAGCCCCGCATCCCCGAACCGTGGCGTCCGCTGCCCGAGGCCGAACCGGAGCTGCTGGCTCTCACCGGGCCGTGGTACTGGGGCACGCAGCCCTTCGGGCTGAAGTGGTCGTCGGGCCGGGGCCTGGAGCTGAACCCGCTACGAGGCGGCGGACGTGGTTCCCGCTTCGTGGTGCAGCCGGATGGCGACTGGAGAGGGCTCGACGGCTACTACGCGGGGGAGACCCTGCGGGTGGTACGCCGCCCTGATGGCTCGGTGAGCCATCTGGACCTGGGGTCGTTTGTTTTTACGCGTGAGCCGTATGGGCCGGACGACGCGGTTCCCGGGGGCGTGGACGCGAAGGGCTGGCTCGGCCTCGGGGATTTCAGGGAGTAGGGAGACCATGATGTTTCACGTGAAACCGGGCACGCAGGTCCCTTGGCCTTAGAACGCGTGCGACTCCGAAGCCGCGAGCTTGGATTGCGGCTTCGGCTCCGTAAACGTGCGGGTGGTTTGGCCGGCTGAGGATGCGGTCCTCAGAGAGTCATCTTGAAACCGACATGTGAGGCGGTGAAGCCGAGCCGCTCGTAGAAGCGGTGGGCGTCGGTGCGGCTGGCGTCGGAGGTCAGCTGGACCAACTGGCAGCCCTGGCGGCGGGATTCGTCGACCGCCCACTCGATGAAGCGGGTACCGAGTCCGCTGCCGCGCTCATCGGTGTGCACGCGTACGGCCTCGATGATGGAGCGGGTCGCGCCGCGCCGGGAGAGCCCGGGGATGATCGTGAGCTGGAGCGTGCCGATGACCCGGCCGTCGAGTTCGGCCACCACGACGTGCTGGTTCGGGTCGCGGGCGAGTCGTTCGTAGGCCTCGGCGTACGGGGTGAGGTCGTCGGGGGATTCGCGCTGGGCACCCAGGGGGTCGTCCGCGAGCATCGCCACGATGGCGGGGATGTCGTCGGGGGCGGCGGGCCGTATTTTCAGATCGCTCATGAGCCGCACAGTACGCCGGAGGGCGGCGGTGCGGGCCGGACGGGGCTGTGGCCGGTTTCGGGGCTTTTCCGGATGCCCTGTGGTGCCCCGTGGGTGTCCTGTGGTGCTTCTGTGGCTTCTGCTCTGGGCCTGCGGGGCCTGCCGGGCCTCCACGGTCGTCCCGGGCGGCCCTGGTCGGCCGGGGAGGCTCAGCCGGTCGCCATGTTCAGCGGCGCGAACCGCCGGGACCGGTCGCCGGGCAGGTCACGGTCGCCGTATGTCATGAGTGTGGTGCGGGTGACCGGTTTCAGGCCGTGATCCTTGAGCCAGTTCAGCAGTTCTTTGTGGCGCAGGTCGATGACGGTACGTACCGGTCGGTCCGAGCCTGTGGCCAGCGGGGAGATCAGCGCTTTCGCTGTCTCCGTGTCCCGGGCGATCACAGGGCCGATGACATTGGCGGCCGGTGTGGGCCAGAGCGCCGCGTATCCGATGAGGGTGGAGCCTTCCTCGGCGACTCTGAGCCGGTCAGCGAAGGCGGGGAGCCGCGCGATGAGGTGGGTGCGGTCTGCTCCGAGGACTTCGGTGTCCAGGTGTACGAGGGCCGGCAGATCGCCGGCGGACGCGGGCCGGGTGGTGATCTGTGGTGGGCGTTCCGGCGACCGGAGGTCTCCGAGAAGCGTCTCGGCTTCGCCGATGCCGGTGAAGCCGAGCTTTTCGTAGAGCGGGCGTCCGAACGGGGTGGCGTACAGGGTGAGCGGGATGTTCCCGGCCTCGTGCAGCGCGTGATCCATGAGCCGCCGCCCGAGCCCCTGGCGGGCGTGCCGCCCGGCGACCAGCAGCATGCCGATGGCGGCGAGCTCCGGGCGGTCCGTGGGGCCGTACGAGGTGACGACGCACACGGCTGCCAGTCCTGTGCCCGCCGGGTCGTCGATGCCGTAGGCGGTGCTCGCCGAGAGGAGCAGACCCCATCTGCGCTCCTCGCGCGCCCAGCTGCGGTCTTCGGCGAGGTCGGCGCAGGACTTGAGGTCGCTCATGGTCAGACGGCGGATCGGCTGTGCGGAGAGCGGTGTCGACATAAGGATCAGGCTGTCGGAGCCGGTGATCGTTCGTCCACCGCTTTAGGAGAAGTGGTCCGACGGGATGTGGCTGTGCGCTGCAGACGCCGGCCGCGCCGTGTGAGTCCCCAGGGTTTGAGCACCGAGATCGCTGTCATGAAGAGATAGGCGCAGCTCGCCACGGTGGGCGCGGCGACGAGGCTGCTGTCGGGGAGTCCGGCGGCCGCGGCGTGGTTGATGGTCGGTCGCAGGGCGAAGACGGTTGCTGCGAGAGTGATCAGGGTGAGCCAGAACTTGGTCCACACCCAGCGATGTCGGGCCAGGCCCCAGGGGGTTCCGAGTGAGAGCAGCGCTCCGCTGACGAGGGCGAGCAGGGCGATGGGGACGATCAGCCAGTCGGTGAAGATCTTCATGGCCCGGTAGGCGGCCTGTGTGGTGCTGGCGTCATTGGTGATGAAGGCGGTGACGCCGAGGGTGAGGAGGCCGAGGGTGAGTCCCAGCCAGCTCACGGATGTGGCGACATGGGCGACGAGGAGGGTCCGGCGCACGGGCCGCTTGAGTTGTTTCACGTGAAACACGGTGTCTTGCGGCGAGGTGTGGGGCGTCTGCCCGCGGGAGTAACCGCGCGTACTAACCTCGGCGTACATGGCGAGCGTGCGCAGACTTCATCTCTTCGACCTCGATGGAACGCTGATCCGTGGTTCGGCGGCGGCTGTGGAGATTTCCCGGCAGCTGGGGCTGGGCGCCGAAATCGCGGAGTTGGAGCGTGAGTTCCTGTCTCTCGGGCTGGCGCCGAACGAGTTCGCGGTGCGGGCCCGGGAGCTGTGGGCCGAACTCACCACGGCGCAGGTGGCGGCGGCTTTCGAGGGCGCGCCCTGGCTGCTGGGTATCCGTGAGGTCTGGGCGGATATCCGGAAGCGGGGGGATTACTGCGCTGTTATCTCCTTGTCGCCCGACTTCTTTGTCGCGCGGCTGCTGGAGTGGGGTGTGCATGCCGCGCATGGTTCCCGCTGGCCGGCGCTGCCTTTCACCGAGCCGGTCGACCGGGCGGGCATTTTGAACCCTGCCGCCAAGGTGAAGATCGCGAACCGGCTGTGTGCAGAGTTCGGGGTGAGCCTGGACGACTGTGTTGCCTACGGTGATTCGATGTCGGACGCGGAGATCTTCGCGACGGTGCCCCGGGCGGTGGCGGTGAATGCGGATCACCATCTGTCGGGGCTTGCTACGCACACGTACACGGGGGGCGATCTGCGTGAGGCCTATGAACTGGTGCGCCTACAGTGAACCGGTACGGCGGCGGCAGTAATACTCTGACCCGGAGGTGCCGCGGGGAAACGCGGCCGGAATCCGGCGAGTGAGCACAGGAGCGATGCAGCCTAACGGTAAATCCGGTGTGGATGCCCGGACTTCGCGCTCTTTGTCCCCTGCGCCGGGCCGGCCTGTCATGCTGCGTGTACAGGCGGTGCGGGCAATGTCGTACTCCTTCACCTTGTGCCCGAATTGGGGCTTCGGGGGAGGTTAACGTGAGGTGTCAACAGTCCTAGTCAGAGCGGGGAATTGCTAGCGTATTCCGGGCCAGCGGAAGTGCGCAGACCGACCGAAAGATGTTCGAGGCGAGGCACACTATGGACGCTCCGACCACCACGTCGGCCGACAACGGCACTTCTGGAGGCGGCGGAGGAGGCGGTTGGTTCGCGGCCCGTAGAGCGCCGAAGGGCGAGGGCCGGCCGGACTCCGGGACCGCGGACGGCACGGAAGAGACGGCGGGGCGGGAACGAATACCCGTTCCGAGTCGCTCACTTGCCTCCATACGCCCGGTGGGCTCCGGGGCGGCTCGTTCCGCTCCGCCCTCGCGTGAGAACGCCGTGGGGCACGAGGTACGCACGGATACGGCGGCCCGGCGGCAGCCGGGGCCGGTGGACGACGTTCCCGAGGCATTCCGGCCGCGCGGCAAGGGAGTGCGCGGCGGGGACGGACCGGCCCCTCATCCGCCGGTCCACGAGGATCCCGCGACAGCAGCCCCCGTCACAGCGGACCCTGTTGCAGCGGACCCTGTTACAGCCGCCACGGATCCCGCCAAGGATCCCGCCCCGACGGCCGGCAGCGGCGGTGAGCCGGCCTCCGAAACCGCGCCAGGGGCAGCGAAACCGGCCGCACCGGTGTCGGCCGCACTGCCTCCCGAGGCTCCGGCGCCGCAACCCTCCGCCGCGGCCACTGCCGCGCCCTCCGCTTCCGCCGGCCCCTCCGCTCCCGCGGACGACCCGAACGCTTCCCCGGACGCGCTACTGGTCCGCCGCACGCTGGCCGAGATCGCGCCGGTCGCCGACCAGGTCACCTCGTACTTCTATTCACTGCTCTTCGTCCGTCACCCGGATCTGCGGGGCCTCTTTCCGGTCGCCATGGATGCCCAGCGTGACCGGCTCCTCAAGGCGCTGCTGACCGCCGCCGAGCACATGGACTCCCCGGCCGTGCTGACGGGCTATCTCCGGCAACTGGGCCGGGGGCACCGCAAGTACGGCACGCAGGCCACGCACTACCCCGCCGTCGGTGAGGCGCTGCTGGGCGCGCTGTCCCGTTACGCCTCGGCCAGTTGGGACGACGAAACCGAAGGCGCCTGGGTCAGGACGTACACCACGATCTCGCAGATCATGATCGACGCGGCGGCGGAGAACGAGCTGCACGCTCCGGCCTGGTGGCAGGCCGAGGTGGTCTCGCACGATCTGCGCACGTCCGACATCGCTGTCGTCACGGTCCGTCCCGATCAGCCGTATCCGTTCGTGGCGGGGCAGTACACCAGCCTGGAGACGCCGTGGTGGCCGCGGGTCTGGCGGCACTACTCGTTCGCTTCCGCGCCCCGCCCGGACGGTCTGCTGTCCTTCCACGTCAAGGCGGTTCCGGCGGGCTGGGTCTCCAACGCGCTGGTCCATCACGCCCGTCCCGGCGACGTTCTGCGTCTGGGCCCGCCGGCCGGTTCGATGACCGTCGACCACAGCACGGACAACGGTCTGCTCTGTCTGGGCGGCGGCACGGGCATAGCGCCGATCAAGGCGCTCGTCGAGGATGTCGCCGAGCACGGGCACCGGCGCCCCGTCCAGGTCTTCTACGGTGCGCGCCACGATGAGGATCTGTACGACATCGAGACGATGCTGCGGCTCCAGAGCGTGCATCCGTGGCTGGCGGTGCGTCCGGTGGTCGCCGAGGGGCCCAGCCAGGGGCTTACGGGACAGCTTCCGGAGGCGGTGCGCGACTACGGTCCCTGGCATGAGTACGACGCGTATCTGTCGGGACCGCCCGGGATGATCCGCAGCAGTCTCGACGCGCTCAAGGGGGCCGGGATCCCGCTGGAGCGGATCCGCCACGACTCCCTCGAAGAGCTGCTGGTGGCGGCCGTCGGCTAGGTCCTGTGGACCGGGCCGGACCTAGGCCCTGTGGACCTGGCCGGACGTGGCCGGGCAGGCGGCTCGGCCGGCCGGTGGTCTCAGCCCAGGTCGGGGGCGTGCATCGCGCGTACGCCCTCGATGTTGCCGTCCAGATAATGCCGCAGTGACAGCGGTACGAGGTGGACGGCGGCGATCCCGACGCGGCTGAAGGGCACCCGTACGATCTCGTACTCGCCGTGTGGCTCCTCGATCTCGGGGCCGTGCCGCAGCGAGGGGTCCATCGACGCCAGCCGGCAGACGAAGAAGTGCTGCACTTTGACGCCGGTCACGCCGCCGTCGGCGATGTGTTCCACGGTGTCGACGAAGCAGGGCACCACATCCATGATCTTGGCGCCGAGCTCTTCGTGGACTTCGCGATGGAGCGCGTCGACGACGGTGGTGTCCGTCGGCTCGACTCCGCCGCCGGGGGTGAGCCAGTAGGGATCGACTCCCGGCTTGGTGCGTTTGATCAGGATCAGGTCGTCGCCGTCGAGCAGGATGGCGCGTGCGGTGCGCTTGACCACGGGCCTTTCGGTCATGGGAAGAGGTTCGCCCGGGATTCCCCTTCTGAAACTCCGGCCGGTTCTTCCCTCACCACTCCTCCGCGGCGCGCAGCAGCCATTCGTGCGCCCGCGCGACCGGGGGCAGGGTGAGGGTGCCGGTGCGTACGACCAGGAAGTAGGTACGCAGCGGGGGTACGGGCGGATCGAGCAGCGCGACCACCTCCCCGCGCTCCAGTGCTCCTTCGCAGAGGTAGCGGGGCAGTACGGCCAGTCCGGCGCCCGCCGCCGTGCATTCGAGGACGGCCCGCAGGTCGGGGGCGATCACGGTGCCGGCGGCGGCCGGCTGGGACTCGAAGACGCTCGCCCAGTAGCGGGAGACGAGCGGGAGGGATTCGTGCACCTCCACCACCGGCAGCTGCTCAAGCACCACCTGGCCCTCGCGCAGCACGTCATGGCCCAGCCGGGCGGCCCAGCGGGGTGCGGCGATCAGTACGTGTTCCTCATCGCAGAGCGGAGTCGAGGTGAGCAGTCCGCCGCGTGGCCGGGTCGTGGTGATGGCCAGATCGTGGTGTCCGGCGGCCAGGCCCTCCAGGGTCTCTTCGGGGCTGCCGAAGAAGGAGGTACGCAGGGCGAGGCCCTGGGTGGTGAGCGGGGTGAGCGCGGGCAGCGCCCGCAGGGAGGTGAACTCCGGTGGTCCGGCCAGGTGGAGTGTCCGTACGCCGGATTCCTCGTCGAGTCCGGTCTCGGCGATCTCGACGAGCGCGTCGAGATGGGGTGCGGCCCGCTGGGCGAGTTCGTCGCCGATGGTGGTGGGTGTCACGCCGCGGGCCTGGCGCAGGAAGAGCGGCCGGCCGAGCTGTCGTTCCAGGGTTCTGATCTGGCCGGTGACGGCGGGCTGGGAGAGGCCGAGCAACGCTGCGGCGCGGGTGAAGGAGCCCGCGCGGTGCACGGTGACAAAGGTGCGGAGCAGGGCCAGGTCCATGTTCCCGCTCTCCCGTCTTGAGCCTCGGCCCCCGCGGCAACTCCGGACAGTCAACTATAAATAAGTCGATAGGTCGCTGTCGCTACTGTGATTGGACACTGACGCAGAGTCAACTAGCCTTGGGCAAATGGTTCTCCGCGCGTGGAACCTGGGACGGTCCGAGCCATGAGGGGGGAGGCTCGGACCGTCCGCCAAGGGGAGGTGCGGGTCGTGCGGGACGTTGAGGACCCGCAGGATCCAGCCGACCCGGAGGCATGGAGAGGGGCCATGTCAGGGGATGTCAGAGGACTGTGCTCAGGGAGCCGCCTCGTCCAGGGCCCGCAGCACGTCCGCGATCAGGTCTTCGGGATCCTCGGCCCCGACGGAGAAGCGGATGAAGCCTTCCGGTACGGCGTCGCCGCCCCACCGTCCGCGCCGTTCCGCCGTGGACCGTACGCCGCCGAAGCTGGTCGCGTCGTCGACCAGCCGCAGCCCGTCCAGGAAGCGCTCGGCCCACTCCCGGTCGGGGAGTACGAACGACACCACGGAGCCGAAGCGCCGCATCTGCTGGGAGGCGATGCGGTACGAGGGGTCGCCGGGCAGCCCGGGGTAGCGCAGCCCGGCGACATCGGCGCGTGTCTCCAGTGCCTGTGCCAGTACGAGCGCGCCGGCGCACTGCCGGTCGACGCGCAGCTGGAGCGTGGCCAGTGAGCGGTGCGCCAGCCAGGCCTCCATCGGCCCGGGAATCGCTCCGACGACCTTGCGCCAGCGCCGTACGCCCGCCGCCAGTTCCGGATTCCCGCTGGTGACATGGCCGAGCAGGATATCGCCGTGGCCGGTCATGCCCTTGGTGTCACTGGCCACCGAGAAGTCCGCGCCCAGTTCCAGCGGCCGCTGTCCGAGCGGCGTGGCGAGAGTGTTGTCGACCGCGACCAGCGCGCCCTCGGCGTGCGCTGCCTTCACCAGCCGCCGGATGTCGCAGACGTCCAGGCCGGGGTTGGACGGTGTCTCGATCCACAGCAGCCGTGCCCCTTCCAGGACGCGCAGCTGGGCATCCGCGCCGGTCGGCGCGGTCCGTACCGTCACGCCGTACGCCTCCAGGCGTTCCCGCAGCAGCGGCAGTGCCTGGTAGCCGTCGTCCGGCAGGACGATCGTGTCACCGGCCCGCAGCTGGGAGAAGGCCACCGCCGAGATCGCCGCCATCCCGGAGGCGAAGACGACGGTCTCGACCGGCTCCCCCGGCGCCTCCAGCTCGCTGATGGCGCGTTCCAGATGGGTCCAGGTCGGGTTCTCGTCCCGGCCGTAGGTGTACGGGCCGGTCGGCTCGCCCGGCAGGTGGTAGTGGGCGGCGAAGACCGGTCCTGGCAGGGTCGGTTCGTACTTCACGGGGTCGGGCAGTCCGGCCCGTACCGCTCGGGTGCCGTCCCCGATGCTCTTACCGTCTCCTGGTTTGCTCATGCCGCCTTCCCGATCGCGTTCCGTACGGCGGCGAGCAGCCCTTCGCCCGCAGCCTCCACCAGCTCCAGACATTCCTCGAAGTCGGCGCTCCCGCCGTAGTAAGGATCGGGCACGCCGAGACCGCCGGACGGTTCGCCCGAGATGTCGAGGGAGAGGTCGTAGGAGCGCAGCAGGCGTACCTTCGCCGCGTCCCCGGGCGTCGGTGCGAGGCGCCGCAACTCGCGCAGATGCCCTTCGTCCAGCGCGATCACCAGATCGAGCCGTGCGAACCACGAGGAGTGGAACTGCCGCGCGGTGTGGTCGCCGGCGTAGCCGTGCGCGTCGAGGACGGCTATGGCGCGCGGGTCGGCGCCGTCGCCTTCGTGCCAGCCGTCGGTGCCCGCGCTGTCCACCTCGACCAGACCGTCGAGGCCGGCTTCCGTCAGTCGTGCGCGGAAGACGGACTCGGCGATGGGCAAGCGGCAGATATTGCCCGTGCAGACGAAGCAGACGCGATACGGAGAGATCATGGGGCCGCTCAGTCCTTGCCGTCGGGGAGCACGACGTTCAGCGCCCACGACACGATCGAGATGATCAGGCCGCCGAGTACGGCTGTCCAGAAGCCCTCGACATGGAAGCTCAGGTCGAGCTTGTCCGCGAACCACGACGTCAGCAGCAGCATCAGGGCGTTGATCACCAGCGTGATCAGCCCGAGAGTCAGGATGAACAACGGCAGTGTCAGCAGCTGCACCACCGGCTTGACTATGAAGTTGACCACGCCGAAGAGCACGGCGACGAGCACCAGTGTCAGGATCTTCTTGCCGGTGCTGGGGCCGGTCAGGGTGATGTTCTGGATCAGCCAGATCGCGACTGCCAGGGCGCCCGCGTTGGCTATCGTCTTGACTAGGAAATTCTTCATGGTCTGATCGTGGCATGAAGGCATTCCGACTGGATGAGCTGGAGGCGGAACGTGCCGCCAACGACGGGGCGTATCTGCAGTTTGTGCGGGAACGCAACATGTCTGTGGGCCTGTACGCGCTGGACGCCGGCGCGAGTGACCCGCAGCAGCCGCACCGGCAGGACGAGGTGTACTTCGTCGTGAGCGGCCGCGCCTCGCTCACCGTCGGGATGGAGACCACGCAGGTCAGCAGGGGAAGCGTGGTGTACGTGCCGGCCGGAACCGCGCACAAGTTCCATCACATCACCGAGGATCTGCGGGTGATGGTCGTGTTCTCCCCGCCCGAGGGCTGACCGCCGCCCCTTCTACCCCTTTTTGCCCCCCTGCCGCTTCCACCCGCTTCCACCCCCTCTCGACTCTCCTGTCCATCCGTCGTTCCCGCCCTGCCGCCCCGTCCGCCTCCCGACTCTCCCGACCCTCAGGACCGCCTCAGGGTCGGATCAGGGGAGATCGGGGGCCGCGGGGCCTCCGCGATCGCTCCCACGGCTCTAGCATCGAGGGAGTAAGACAGATATTCGGGCTCTCGGCGAAGCGAGGTAAGAACGATGGCGGTTCGGGACGTACTCACAGGACTGCCCTGGTGGGTGAAGTGGATCGCGGTTCCCCTGATCGTCCTCGTCGTGTTCGGCGGACTGATCACGACGGTCGTCTCGATCGTGGTCGGCCTGCTCTTCAAGGTGCTGATCCTGGTGGCTCTGGTCGGTGGACTGGTCTATGTCGTACGGAAGTTCATGTCTTCCTCTTCCTCCTCGTCACGCGGCGACTGGTAGGGCTCCGGCTCGAACGGCCGTTAGCCCGCGCGAGGGAAAGGTGAAGGGCAAACCATCCCTCGCCCCGGCCTGCCCCTAGAGTGGCAAACGACTGCCGCGCCCTGGGAAAACACCATTGACGATCGCTCTGACCATTGGTTTGTGCGATTTTTCTGGGCGGGGCCTCAAGGTTCCTCGGGTCCGCCTCAAGGTTCCTTCGGTCCCTAGGTTCCCTCAGGGGTGCGGCGGGCGCGCGGGGGCGGCCCCCGCGGGCGGGCTCGTGCCCGTCAGCATGCCTGGGGGTGACCTTTGGCCACAGCTACACGTACCGCAGCCCCAACCCTGATCGGTTCGGTACAGCGAGCGCTGCGACTGCTGGAGTCGGCGGGCTCCCATCCGGACGGGGCTCCCGCGAAGCAGCTCGCACGCGAGGCCGGACTGCCCCTTCCCACCGCCTACCACCTGCTGCGCACGCTGGCGCACGAGGGCTATCTCCGCCGCGAGAAGGGCGTCTTCGTACTCGGTGACGCCGTACAGCGGCTGGCACACGGCAATGGCCCGCAGAATCGTCGCAGCAAGATCACCGAATCGCTCGGCCGATGGCGCGACGCGACCGGCGTCCCGGTGTACTTCGCGGTCTACGACGACGGTGAGATCGATCTCGTCTCCGTGGCGGACAGCCCCTCGGCCCCGGCGGTCGCCCACGGGGACATCCGTGAGACGGGGCACGCGCACGCGCTGGGGCAGTGTCTGCTCAGCCGGCTCGACGAGGAATCCCGCCGCGATCATCTGGACCGCTATCCCGTCCGCCCGCTCACGCCCTACTGCGTGCCCGACCGCCGGACGCTGCTGGAGCGCCTTGGCTCCCTGGGGCCGGCCGAGCCGGTGGTGGAGCGCCAGGAGTACCGGATCGGTACCGTCTGCGCGGCCGTACCGATCGAGGCCGGAGTCACCACGGGCGCAGTGGCCATTTCCGTACCACTCCATCAACAGGAGCGACTGCTCCCGGCGATCGAACGATTACGTAGAGAGATCGAATCGCTGGCGAGCTCTCTCGCCTTCTCTATCAGTATCTGAAAAATTACTCCTTGTGATCTGCTAGCGCGTACAGGACGATTGCGTCAAGGGGATCCACGGGATCATTCCCAGCCACTGCTTCATCTACTCCGGAGTACACGATGCGCGAGTCGGTCCAGGCCGAGGTCCTGATGAGCTTCCTCGTCTCCGAGGAGCTCTCGTTCCGAATCCCGGTGGAACTCCACTACGAGGTGAGGGATCCGTATGCCGTGCGGATGACCTTCCATCTGCCCGGCGATGCCCCCGTGACCTGGACTTTCGGCCGTGAGCTGCTGCTCGACGGAATCAACACGCCCAGTGGGGACGGCGATGTGCATATCGCGCCGACCACTCCGGAGGACCTGTCCGACGTCCATATGCGGCTCCAGGTCGGCGACGACCACGCCCTCTTCCGGGTCAGCGCGGCGCCACTGGTGGCCTTCCTCGACCGTACGGACCGGTTGGTTCCGCTCGGTCAGGAGCGCACGCTCAGTGACTTCGAGGGCAATCTGGAGGAGGCACTCGGCCGCATCCTCGCCGAGGAGAACGCCGGCTGACCCGGCTGACCCGGCGGACCTGGCGCAGACCCGGCGGACCGGCCATTCCGGCCCCGCGTGGTCACTTCTTGCGCCGGCGCCCCCTGCCGCCGAGCTTGCGGGTCACCGCGCTCTGTACCGGGACCGAGGTGGCCGACGCGGAACCCGGTTCAGGCGATGACCCCGAGCCGGGCGCGGAAGCCGGGCCGGGCGCTGAACCTGGTCCGGGCGCGGAAGCCGGGCCGGGGCCCGGTCCCATAGGCGCCGGGTACGGTGCCGCGGCGGGCATCTCCGGAGTCTGCCGGTCGGCGGAGACCACCAGCGCCGCCAGCGCCGTCGTGACCGGCACCGACGCGACCAGACCGATCGAGCCCACCAGGGTCCGGACGATCTCCTCCGCCACCAGCTCGCTGTTCGCGACCGTTCCCATGCTCGACTGCGCGATCGAGAAGAGCAGCAGAAGCGGCAGCGCCGCGCCCGCGTAGGCGAGGACGAGCGTATTGACCACCGAGGCGATATGGTCCCGGCCGATCCGGATGGCCGCCCGGTAGAGCGCGCGTGGCCCCATCGACGGATCCGCCTGACGCAGCTCCCAGACCGCCGACGTCTGGGTCACCGTCACATCGTCGAGCACACCGAGCGAACCGATGATCACGCCCGCCAGGAGCAGACCGCTCATATCGATCTCGGGATACAGGCCGTGGATCAGCCCGGTGTTGTCGTCGGTGTTGCCGGTCAGGCTCGCCCAGCCGATGAAGACCGACCCCAGCAGTCCGATCAGCAGCAGCGAGATCAGCGTGCCCAGGACCGCGACCGAGGTACGCGCCGTCAGGCCGTGGCAGAGATAGAGAGCGATCAGCATGATCGCGCTGGCCCCGACGACCGCCACGATCAGCGGGTTCGATCCCTGCAGAATCGCGGGCAGGATGAAGAGCGTCAGAATCGCGAACGAGGCGATGAGCGCGACCAGCGCCATGATGCCCCGCATTCGCCCCACCACGACCACCACCAGCGCGAAGATCCCGGCCAGCAGTGTCAGCGGCAACTTACGGTCCACGTCCGTCACGGAGTACTGGAGATCCCGTGGCGCATCGGGTGCGTATGCCACCACGACACCCTGTTTCACGTGAAACTGCCGCGGTGCGTCCGGCTGGACGACCTCGACGAAGGTGCGCCCCTTCTCTTTGCCGGTCGTGACCTCGACCGTGGCCTTCTTGCACTCCCCGGTCTCCGCCTGCTGCGCCTCGCGCCCCTGGGGCTTCGTGATGTCGCCGGTCGACGGGAGCTGGGAGGCGTTGACGTCCTTGCAGTCGACCCGTTCGATCCGTACGACCTGGCCCTGTTCCGTCTGCCGGTCGAAGCCCACGCCGGTGCGCTCGTGTGCCGGGGCGCTGCCCGGCCAGAGCACGGCCAGTCCGACGGCCACAGCGGCCGCGAACGGAATCAGGACCGCCGCGATGACCTTGCGGAGGTGCTGGGAGACCGGAGCGGCCGGCCCATGGCTGTGCGAGTGGCCGTGCGCTTCGTGAGTCTGCTGGGGAGGGGTCACCGACCGATCATCGCAAGAAGGAAGAGGCCCTCTGTTCAGCACGCCGGATATGACGCTAGCGTGGAGGCAACCTTTGCACACGCGGGAGCTCGGAGCACCGGGCTGAGAGGGCGCTGACTGTGTGGTCCCGGGGGATTCTCTCCGGACACCTGCGCTGCGCCGACCGCTGAACCTGTTACCGGGTAATGCCGGCGTAGGGAGTAGGTCTCATGACCGTTCAGGACGCCCATCCGTCTGCCTCCGACTCGGGTAATCCGAGCGAGGCCGGAAAGTCCATCGGCTGGCACAAGGGATATGTCCAGGGCTCACGCCCGGACCTCCAGGTGCCGGTCCGTCAGGTGCATCTCACCAACGGCGAGGACGTGACGCTGTACGACACGTCGGGTCCGTACACCGATCCCGGCGTCGAAACCGACGTACGCCGGGGTCTCGCACCGCTGCGCGAGAACTGGATCATCGGTCGCGGTGACACCGAGGAGTACGCGGGCCGGCCGGTCCGTCCCGAGGACGACGGGCTCAAGCACACCTCACCGCGCGGGGGGCTGCTCCGGAGCGGATCGAACGATCTGCGTGGCCTCGACGCGGTCTTCCCCGGCCGGCCGCGCCAGCCCAGGCGGAGCCGGAGCGGGCAGCCGGTGACGCAGCTCGCGTATGCCCGGCGCGGTGACATCACTCCGGAGATGGAGTACGTCGCGATCCGCGAGAATGTGCCCGCGGAGGTCGTCCGCGAGGAGATCGCCGCCGGCCGGGCCGTACTGCCGGCCAATGTCAATCACCCGGAGATCGAGCCGATGATCATCGGCAAGCGGTTCCTGGTGAAGGTCAATGCCAATATCGGCAATTCCGCCGTCACCTCCTCCATCGAGGAGGAGGTGGAGAAGATGACCTGGGCGACGCGCTGGGGCGCGGACACGGTCATGGACCTCTCGACGGGCCGCAATATCCACACCACCCGGGAGTGGGTGCTGCGCAACTCCCCCGTCCCCATCGGCACCGTCCCGCTGTACCAGGCGCTCGAAAAAGTGGATGGCAAGGCCGAGGAGCTGACCTGGGACATCTACAAGGACACGGTCGTCGAGCAGGCCGAGCAGGGCGTCGACTACATGACGGTGCATGCCGGAGTGCTGCTGCGGTACGTGCCGCTGACGGCCCGTCGCAAGACGGGCATCGTCTCGCGCGGTGGTTCGATCATGGCCGCCTGGTGTCTCGCGCACCACAAGGAGTCGTTCCTGTACGAGAACTTCGAGGAGCTGTGCGAGATCCTCGCGGCCTACGATGTGACGTACTCCCTGGGTGACGGTCTGCGGCCCGGTTGCATCGCGGACGCCAACGACGAGGCGCAGTTCGCCGAGTTGCGCACGCTGGGCGAGCTGAACTCGACCGCCAAGCGGCTGGGCGTGCAGACGATGATCGAGGGCCCGGGGCATGTCCCGATGCACAAGATCAAGGAGAACATCGACCTTCAGCAGGAGATCTGCGAGGAGGCGCCGTTCTACACGCTCGGCCCGCTGACGACCGATGTGGCCCCGGCGTACGACCACATCACCTCCGGCATCGGCGCGGCGATGATCGCGTGGTGGGGGACGGCGATGCTCTGCTACGTCACGCCCAAGGAGCACCTCGGCCTGCCGGATCGCGATGATGTGAAGACCGGTGTCATCACGTACAAGATCGCGGCGCACGCGGCGGACCTCGCCAAGGGGCATCCGGGGGCGCAGGAGTGGGACGACGCGCTGTCCGACGCCCGGTTCGAGTTCCGGTGGGAGGACCAGTTCAATCTGGCCCTCGATCCGGACACGGCACGGGAGTTCCATGACGAGACCCTGCCGGCCGAACCGGCGAAGACGGCGCATTTCTGCTCGATGTGCGGCCCCAAGTTCTGCTCGATGAAGATCTCGCAGGACATCAGGCGCAGGCACGGAGGTGACATGGAGTCGGCGGGGACGGAGGAGGCCGGGATGGAGTCCGCCGAGATCGAGGCGGGCATGGCGGAGAAGTCCAAGGAGTTCGCCGCGGCGGGCAACCGGGTGTATCTGCCGCTCGCGGACTGAGCGAGCTTCTGTCACCGGGGGCGTTTGTCCCCGGGGCGTCAGTCGCCGGGCCTGTCACCGGGGCATCGTCGCCGGGCCCGTCGCCGGGATGCCCGTCATCGGGGCCGCTTCCGCGGTCGGCGGGACCGCGCACCGGCTGGAGGCTACTCCGGCCGGTGTTCCGGGCCGCCGAAGTCGGGGCTGGAGAAGTCCGGGCTGCTGAACGTCGGGCGCCGGCCGGCGGTCGAGCCCTCGTCCGGGCTGGAGAAGTCCGGGCGGCTGTAGCCGATCTTGGGCAGGTGCTTCGCCGGCTGTGCCTGGCGCGGCGCGGGCGGGGCGGCCCGGGTGCCGGCGCTCGGGTCGGCCAGCGCTGTCCGCAGGAAGGGCAGGATGCCGCGCTCCAGCAGGGCCTGGCGCCAGGCCTCCCGCGCGTGGGCCACCTCGTCGGGCAGCTCGCCGCCCCATGGTTCCTCGGCAGGAAGCTGGGTCGCGGTATTGCGCAGGGCCGTGACGAGCAGACCTATCGCGGCGACCAGGAGGCCGACGACGGTCACGGCGGCGAAGAACCACCCGACCGCGACCATGCTGCGGGCGAAGGCGGGCGGCGGGCTGAGCGCTTTGAGGAGGTAGCCGACAAGCAGGAAGATCACCGCCGCGGTGCCGCCGAGGACCGGGGCCAGCACGGTGATAACAACCGCGAGCCCCGCGCCGGCGTCCGGAGCCTCGCTCCCCGACGGGGTCGAGGCGACGTCCTGGACTGATGAGGAAGAGGGCGCGGGCGAGCGGAATTCCTCGCGGATCTTCGTGAAACGCTCGTACTCCGCGGCGGCGGACGTGGTGATCAGCGCCGTGGCGCCCAGGGCCATCGTGCGCAGTTGCTCGCTGGTGAGCCGCTGTCCCGCCGCGGAGAGTTCCGCACGGTCGTGCGCGTGGCGCAGCGCCTCGTCGAGGATCCGCTCGAAATCCGCGCGATCCTCGCTCAGCAGGTGTGGAGCGCTGTTCATGTGGATCCCCCGATGCTCCGTAGGGCCGGTTCGCCCGTGTGGGACGGGCAGTTGGCGGAAACGGAGGAGAGCCTGCTACGGATAAGGCGATGGTAGAGCTGTTGTGGCGGGGCGTGACAGGGGGTTTCGGGAAATCACCTGTCACACATCGATTCAGTTATCCAGCGGAAGCTGTACGACCAGCAGCTTTCCCGCCATGGTGACGCCGCCGTCCATCGCGATGGCAAGTCCATCGGCATATACGTGCGGCCCTTCCACTACCGGGCCCGTGTCGCCTTCGTCGTCCGAAGCGTCTTCTGTACCGACTTCGCCGAGCAGATAGGGAATGGGGCTGTGGCCGTGCACGACGCGCTGTCCGCCGTACTGGGAAAGCAGTTCGCGGACGGCCTGCGGCCCGCCGTCGTCACGGAACGCGAAGCGTTTGGTGAGCTTGCGGAACAAATCCCAGCATTCGTCGGCGTCATTGCGGGTGAGGATCTGATGGACGGTGTCGTTGACGTCCTCGATGCTGGATCCGTAGTCCAGATAAGCCGTTGTGTCGGAGTGCATCAGCAGATGCTCGTCCTCCTCGACAACCGCGTCGAGCCGGGACATCCACTGCAGATGGACATCCTGGAGGCGCTCCATATCGGTCCGCTGGCCGCCGTTGAGCAGCCAGGCCGCCTGGAAAGTAGCGGTGCCCGCACCTGAACTGACGGGCGTGTCGCCGAATCGCTTGGCGCCGATGAGTAGCAGTTCGTGATTGCCCATCAGGGCCTTGCAGTAGCCGCCGGCCGCCGCCGCCTCGGCGGAGAGCCGCATGACGAGGTCGATGACACCGATGCCGTCGGGGCCGCGGTCGGTGAAGTCGCCGAGGAACCAGAGCCGGGCGTTGCCCGCCGCCCAGTGACCGTCGGCGTCGATGAGGTCCTGCGCGGCCAGCGCGTCGACGAGTTCGTCGAGATAGCCGTGGACATCGCCGACGGCGTAGAGCGGGCCGCGGCCGTCGGGCGCCGACGGCTCCACGGAGTCGACCCGTACCTGGACGGTGTCTCCCCGGTTGATCACCGGGAGGTCGCGCTCGGTGGGGGTGTAGCCCTCCGGCGGTTCATGGTCCGGGAACGCGTTGCCGGGATGCCCGGACGGGCCGTCGGCCGGTGTGCCGGACGGTCCGGGCTCTCCGGACTGCACGGGAACCTGCGCGTACGGCGGTACGCGGAAGTCGCGCAACGTCGCCGTCCGCACCACGGGTTCCTCGCCGGCCCCCTGTGTCATCGACCCCTCCACCACCGTCGCGCCGCCGTACACCTCTCGGGCCTGCCGGGCTGGATGGGGGTGAGCCCATCGCAGGTAGGACGAGGTCCGTGGTGTCGTGCGCCCATCATAGGAACGCCGCTCCCGCTCTGTGACGCACCAGGGGGGAGAATTCGGCGGGACCTCGGGTTCAACGGCTGTTTTCACGCCGATCGCCCGAAATGCGAAAAGGTCTGGTCCTTCTTGCGGCCTCTGGGGCGGCGAGTTTCCGGCACTGTTCGACGAGTTTCCGAGGCCGTTCGGCGAGTCGCCGGGCCGCCCGACAGGTCTCCGGGACCGTACGGCGGCTCTCCGGGCCGCCCGACAGGTCTCCGGGGCCGCTCCACAGGCCCGGGGACCGTACCGTCCGTTGTCCTCGGCCCTCGGTCAGTCGCCCGCGGGGGACCGGGGCGCGCTGACCGTGGTGCGCGGGGGCCGCCGTTGGGAGGAGGTCCGGATGATCAGTTCGGTCGGTATCACCTGCTCGACCGGCCGGCCGTTGTCGATTCCCTCGATGGCGTCGATGAGGAGCTGGATGACGGCGGTGCCGATACGGCGCGGCTTGAGCGAGAGCGTGGTGATGGGCGGTTCGGTCGCCGCGTACACCGTGGACTCGCTGCAGCAGACCAGCAGCAGATCCTCGGGGACGCGCAGCCCGTACCGCCGGGCGGCGGCGAGCAGATCGGTGCCGTTGGGGTCGAAGAGCCCGTAGACGGCGTCGGGGCGGTCGGGGCGGGCCAGCAGCCGGTCGGCGGCGACGGCCCCGGCGCACGGGTCGTGGGCGGGATAGGACTCGTAGACCGGGTCCTGGCCGACGCGCTCGCACCAGTGCAGATAGGCGGTGGTGGAGAGCCGGGTGTAGGTGTCCGTGGTGGTGCCGGTGAGCAGGCCGATCCGGCGTGCCCCGGCCGCGGCGAGATGGTCGAGCAGTTCGAGTACGGCCGCCTCGTGGTCGTTGTCGACCCAGGCGGTGACGGGAAGGGTGCCCGCGGGCCGGCCGTCGGAGACGACGGGAAGGCCCTGGCGGACGAGTTCGGTGACGACCGGATCGTGGTCGGACGGGTCGATGACGACGGTGCCGTCGAGGGCGACGTTCGACCAGACGTCATGGCGGGAGGTGGCGGGGAGGATGACGAGGGCGTAGCCGCGGGCCAGCGCGGCGGAGGTCGCGGCCCTGGCCATCTCGGCGAAGTAGGCGAACTCGGTGAAGGTGAAAGGTTCATCCCCGTAAGTGGTCACGGTCAGGCCGATGAGTCCTGACTTGCCGGTACGGAGGGTTCGGGCCGCGGCGGAAGGCCGGTAGCCGAGGCGCTCTGCGACTTCTCGGACATGGCGTCGGGTGGCGTCGGGTAACCGTCCCTTGCCGTTGAGCGCGTCCGAGACAGTCGTGATGGAGACACCGGCTGCGGCGGCTACGTCCCGGATGCCCGCCCGACTTTGCCGGCTTCCCCGGCGGGTTGTGTCCGTCCGGCTCACCTGGTGTTTCCCTGCTGCTGTCATGGCGAGCCGATAGTAGGGCGCTGAGGGGCGGTGGGGCCGGTCGCATATGCACCCGGCAGCAGGCACGTTTCTGCATGATCAAAAATAATCAACGAGCTGGGAAGTCAAGGAGGTTGGTGGGGTTCGCATTGGTCTGCCATGCAAGGAGCGGCATGGACCTGTCGAAGGGCCCATGTTTCGAAGAGGTCTCAACTCACCTCTACGGGGGATGCGCGCCACGGCGCAGGCCACCGGCGCGCGCCAGGAAGGCGAGTGCGCCCCACTCCTGCGGGCTTTCCCGGTGCCCGCCATTCGCAGGGGCCGCGAATCCTCATAAGGTGAGCAGTATTGAGGATGTAAGGACCCGTGAACGGCCGAGGAGGACCTGCGGTGAGCGAGACGAGCCCCAAGCTGCGTGCCGAGCTGGACGGCATCCCCACCTACAAGCCGGGCAAGCCCGCGGCGGCCGACGGACCCGTCGCGTACAAGCTGTCCTCCAACGAGAACCCCTATCCGCCGCTGCCCGGGGTCATGGAGCAGGCGATCTCGGCCGCGGGCGTCTTCAACCGCTACCCGGACATGGCGTGCACCGGCCTGATGAATGAGCTGGCCGACCGATTCGGGGTGCCCGTCTCGCATCTGGCCACCGGCACCGGTTCTGTGGGCGTCGCCCAGCAGCTGCTTCAGGCCACCGCGGGCGTCGGTGACGAGGTCATCTACCCCTGGCGCTCCTTCGAGGCCTACCCGATCATCACGCAGATCTCGGGCGCCACGTCGATAAAGGTGCCGCTGACCGCGGGCGAGGCGCACGACCTGGACGCGATGGCCGAGGCGATCACCGACAGGACGCGGCTGATCTTCGTCTGCAACCCGAACAACCCGACCGGCACGGTGGTGCGCAGGGCCGAGCTGGAACGATTCCTGGACCGGGTGCCCGGGGATGTGCTGGTGGTGCTCGACGAGGCGTACCGCGAGTTCATCCGGGCCGCCGAGGGCGACGACGGTGCGGTTCCGGACGGGATCGACATCTATCGCGACCGGCCGAATGTGGCCGTGCTGCGTACCTTCTCCAAGGCGTACGGGCTGGCCGGCCTGCGGGTCGGCTTCGCGGTCGCCCATGAGCCGGTCGCCGCCGCGTTGCGGAAGACCGCGGTCCCGTTCGGTGTGAGCCATATCGCACAGGAGGCGGCGATCGCCTCGCTGCGCGCCGAGGACGAACTGCTGGGGCGGGTCGGCTCGCTGGTCGCCGAGCGGGAGCGGGTCTACCGGGGGCTGGTCGGGCAGGGCTGGACCGTGCCCGAGACACAGGCCAATTTCGTATGGCTGCGGCTCGGCGCGCGCACGCTGGACTTCGCCGCGGCCTGTGAGGCGGCCGGTGTGATCGTACGGCCGTTCGCCGGCGAGGGCGTACGGGTCACGATCGGCGAGAACGAGGCCAATGATCTCTTCCTGCGGACGGCCGAGGCGTTCCTCAAGGAGATGTAGGCGGGAGCCGGAGCCGGGTCTCGGAACGTGGGGCGGTCTCTTCGAGGCCGCCCTTCGGCGTTCCCCGGGGCCTCTTCGACGGCGTTCCCGCGGGCCTCTCCGCGGAGGGGACCCCCCACGCGAAGATCCGGAAAGGTGTGCGACATAATGCTTGTGAATGTGAACGCGTTCACAAGCGTGTCCCGTTTCCTGGTGTTACGTCCAGGTCAAATGGGACAGGCCGCCGCTGTGACACGGCGATGTGATGTAAGGAGAGATGACGTGGACCTCGCTCTGGCGCCGGAGACCCTGGCGCGATGGCAGTTCGGCATCACCACCGTCTACCACTTCCTCTTCGTCCCCCTGACGATCTCGCTCGCCGCGCTCACCGCCGGGCTGCAGACGGCGTGGGTGCGCACGGAAAACCCGAAGTACCTCAAGGCCACGAAGTTCTGGGGCAAGCTCTTTCTGATCAATATCGCGATGGGTGTCGTCACCGGCATCGTGCAGGAGTTCCAGTTCGGGATGAACTGGTCCGACTACTCGCGGTTCGTCGGAGACGTCTTCGGAGCCCCGCTCGCCTTCGAGGCACTGATCGCCTTCTTCTTCGAGTCCACCTTCATCGGACTGTGGATCTTCGGCTGGGACAAGCTGCCCAAGAAGATCCATCTGGCCTGTATATGGATGGTCTCGATCGGCACGATCCTCTCCGCGTACTTCATCTTGGCGGCCAACTCCTGGATGCAGCATCCGATCGGCTACCGGATCAACAAGGAAGCCGGACGGGCCGAGCTGACCGACTTCTGGGCAGTGCTCACCCAGGACACGACGCTCACGCAGTTCTTCCACACGCTCACGGCCGCCTTCCTCGTCGGCGGTGCCTTCATGGTCGGTATCGCGGCCTTCCATCTGGCCCGCAAGCGCCATATCCCCGTGATGCGGACCTCGCTGCGCCTCGGCCTGATCACCGTCATGGTGGCCGGGCTGCTCACCGCGGTCAGCGGCGACACCCTCGGCAAGGTCATGTTCAAGCAGCAGCCGATGAAGATGGCCGCTGCCGAGGCGCTCTGGGACGGCGAGGCGCCCGCGCCGTTCTCCCTGTTCGCCTACGGGGACGTCGACAAGGGGCACAACGAAGTCGCCATCGAGATCCCCGGGATGCTCTCCTTCCTCGCCAACAACGACTTCAGCTCGCACGTCCCCGGTATCAACGACATCAACAAGGCCGAGCAGGAGAAGTACGGCCCCGGCGACTACCGGCCCAACATCCCCGTCGCCTACTGGGCATTCCGCTGGATGATCGGCTTCGGCATGGCGTCCCTGGCCATCGGCACGGTCGGGCTCTGGCTGACGCGCAAGAAGTTCCTGCTGCCGCCAGCTCTGCGGACCAGCGAGGACGAAGTGCCGAATCTGGTGCTGTTCCGGAACAAGGCACTCAGCCCGAGATTCGCCAAGTGGTACTGGATCACCGCGCTCTGGACGCTGCTCTTCCCGCTGATCGCCAACTCCTGGGGCTGGATCTTCACCGAGACGGGACGCCAGCCATGGGTGGTGTACGGAGTGCTGCGCACCGCCGACGCCGTCTCCCCCGGCGTCTCCCAGGCGGAGGTGCTCACCTCGATGATCGTCTTCACCCTGCTGTACGCGGTCCTCGCGGTCATCGAGGTCAGGCTGATGGTCAAGTACGTCAAGGCCGGGCCGCCGGAGCTCACGGACGCCGACCTCAACCCGCCCACCAAGATCGGCGGCGACCACACGGACGCCGACCGGCCGATGGCCTTCTCGTACTGAGGAGTTGAGGAGCAATGGAACTCCACGACGTCTGGTTCGTCCTGATCGCCGTCCTCTGGACCGGCTACTTCTTCCTTGAGGGATTCGACTTCGGCATCGGGATCCTCACCAAGCTGCTGGCCCGTAACCGCAAGGAGCGTCGGGTCCTCATCAACACCATCGGGCCCGTCTGGGACGGCAACGAGGTGTGGCTGCTGAGCGCCGGAGGAGCCACCTTCGCCGCCTTTCCCGACTGGTACGCCACGCTCTTCTCCGGCTTCTATCTGCCGCTGCTGCTCATCCTGGTCTGTCTGATCGTGCGCGGTGTCGCCTTCGAGTACCGGGCCAAGCGGCCCGACGAGAGCTGGCAGCGCAACTGGGAGAACGCGATCTTCTGGACCTCTCTGATACCCGCGGTGCTCTGGGGCGTCGCCTTCGGCAACATCGTGCGGGGCGTGAAGATCGACGCGCAGAAGGAGTATGTCGGCACCCTCGGTGATCTGCTCAACCCGTACGCGATCCTCGGCGGGCTGGTGACCCTGGCCCTCTTCACCTTCCACGGCACGGTGTTCGCCGCGCTGAAGACGGTGGGGGACATCCGGGTCAGGGCCAGGAAGCTGGCTCTCGGTCTCGGAGTGGTCACCGCCGCGCTGGCGCTCGGCTTCCTGATCTGGACTCAGGCGGACAACGGGGACGGCAAGAGCCTGGTCGCCATGATCGTCGCCGTGGCGGCACTGGTCGCCGCCATCGGGGCCATCGCGGCGGGACGTGAGGGCTGGTCGTTCGCGCTCTCCGGCGTGACGATCGTGGCCGCGGTCGCGATGCTCTTCCTGACGCTCTTTCCGAACGTCATGCCGTCCTCGCTGAACGAGGCGTGGAGCCTGACGGTGACGAACGCCTCGTCGACCCCGTACACGCTGAAGATCATGACGTGGTGCGCGGGTATCGCCACTCCGGTCGTGCTGCTCTACCAGGGCTGGACGTACTGGGTGTTCCGTAAGCGGATCGGTACGCAGCACATAGCCGAGTGAGTAGCCGCGACGAGGAAGCCGGACCGCATGGCGGCGCCGGGGTGCAGGCAAGGCAGTGGCGGCAGAGCAGTAGCAGTAGCAGTAGCAGTAGCAGTAGCAGTAGGAGTAGGTGTTTCACGTGAAACCAATCGACCCCCGTCTGCTCCGGTATGCCCGGGCTACCCGCTTCTTCCTGGTGGCCGTGGTGGTCCTCGGGGTGGCCGGCGCGGGGCTGGTCATCGCTCAGGCGATGCTCGTCGCGGAGGTGGTGGTCGGGGCGTTCCAGCGCGGGTTCGACGGCTCCGACCTGCGTACTCCTCTGCTGCTGCTGGTAGCGGTCGCCGCCGGGCGCGCTCTGGTCTCCTGGCTGACCGAGCTCGCCGCCCACCGGGCGAGCGCCGCGGTCAAGTCCGAACTGCGCGGACGGCTGCTGGAGCGCGCCGCCGAACTGGGGCCGGGGTGGCTGAGCGGGCAGCGCATCGGTTCGCTGGTCGCGCTCGCCACCCGCGGGGTCGACGCGCTGGACGACTACTTCGCGCGCTATCTGCCGCAGCTGGGGCTCGCGGTGGTGGTGCCGGTGGCGGTTCTGGCCCGGATCGTCACGGAGGACTGGGTCTCGGCGGCCATCATTGTGGTGACCCTTCCGCTGATCCCGTTGTTCATGGTGCTCATCGGCTGGGCCACGCAGGCCCGGATGGACCGTCAGTGGCGGCTGCTGTCCCGGCTGTCGGGGCACTTCCTGGATGTGGTCGCGGGGCTGCCGACACTCAAGGTTTTCGGCCGGGCCAAGGCCCAGGCCGAGTCGATCCGTACGATCACCTCGGAGTACCGGGGGGCCACCCTGCGTACGCTGCGGATCGCCTTCCTGTCGTCGTTCGCGCTCGAACTGCTCGCGACGCTGTCGGTGGCGCTGGTCGCGGTCACCATCGGGATGCGGCTCGTCCATGGCGAACTCGATCTGTACACCGGGCTGGTGGTGCTGGTCCTCGCCCCCGAGGCCTATCTGCCCATCCGGCAGGTGGGGGCGCAGTATCACGCGGCGGCCGAGGGGCTTTCGGCGGCCGAGGAAATCTTCACGGTGCTGGAGACCGAGCCGCCGGCGGGCGGTACGGGGGAGGTGCCGGAAGCGCTGCGGCTGGAGCTGGACGAGGTGACGGTCCGCCATCAGGGCCGTACCGAGCCTTCGTTGGACGCGGCCACGCTGACGGTCGAGCCGGGGGAGACGGTCGCTCTGGTCGGCCCCAGCGGTATCGGCAAGACCACTCTGCTCAATGTGGTCCTCGGGTTCGCCGTTCCCGATGAGGGCCGGGTGCGGGTGGACGGCCGGGATCTGGCCTCCCTCGACCCGGAGCGCTGGCGCGAACGGATCGCGTGGGTGCCGCAGCGGCCGTACCTCTTCGCCGGGACGATCGCGGAGAACGTACGGCTGGCCCGGCCGGACGCGGACGACGCGGCTGTACGGGAAGCGCTCCGGGACGCGGGGGCGTACGACTTCGTGGCGGCGCTCCCGGACGGAGCGGACACCGCGCTCGGCGAGGACGGGACGGGACTCTCGGCGGGGCAGCGTCAACGGCTCGCGCTGGCCCGCGCCTTCCTCGCGGACCGGCCGCTGCTGCTGCTCGACGAGCCCACGGCGGCACTCGACGGCGAGACGGAGGCGGGCATCGTCGAGGCGGTGCGACGGCTCGCGGTGGGCCGTACGGTGCTGCTGGTCGTCCACCGGCCGGCGCTGCTCGCGGTGGCGGACCGGGTGGTGACCCTCGGGGAGCGGGCGCGGCCCCGCGCGCGTACGGCGGCATCCGCGCGGCCGGAGCTGTCCGAGCCGCCGGCGTCCATGGCGCGGCCGCTGACGCCGATGGCGTCCATGGCGTCAGTGGGGTCGGCGATCGAGGAGTCCGGGCCCGGGCTCGGCCTCGGCGACGTCCCCGCACTTCCCCCGTCCGGCGAAGAGCACGCCGTACCCGCCACCTTCGGCGCGGCCGACGGCGGAACGGACCGCGGAAACGAGAGGGGCGGCGGACGCGGCGGAGGTGGCGGAGAGCGTGGGGACGGCGGAGAGCGTGGGGACGGCGGGAGTACCGCCTCGCGGACTCCGCTCGCGCGGATGCGAGCCGCCACCGGTGCGCTCCGTGGGCGCTTCGTGCTCGCGCTGGTCCTCGGGAGCTGTGCGCTCGGCTCCGCCGTCGGGCTCATGGCGGTGTCCGGTTGGCTCATCTCCCGCGCCTCCGAGCAACCGCCCGTTCTCTATCTGATGGTCGCGGTGACGGCGACCCGCGCCTTCGGTATCGGGCGGGCCGTCTTCCGGTACGCCGAGCGGATCGTGTCGCACGACGCGGTGCTCAGGATGCTCGCCGACCTCAGGGTCTCCGTCTACCGGAGGCTGGAGCGCATCGCGCCCGCCGGGCTGCGCGAAACCAGGCGCGGCGATCTGCTGTCCCGGCTCGTCGCCGATGTGGACGAACTCCAGGACTACTGGCTGCGGTGGCTGCTCCCGGTCGGCTCCGCCCTGCTCGTCGGAGTGGGCGCGGTCGGATTCACCGCGTGGCTGCTGCCCGAGGCAGGCGCCGTACTGGCCGCGGGGCTGCTCGTCGCCGGCGTGGGCGTACCGTTTCTGAGTGGTGTCCGCGCCCGCCGGGCCGAGCGGCAACTCGCCCCGGCACGGGGACTGCTGGCCACGCGCGTCGCGGATCTGCTCAGCGGCGTCGCCGAGTTGACCGTCGCGGGCGCGCTGAAGAGCCGGACGCGCCGGACGCGGGAGGCCGACGGAACGCTGACGGCCATCGCCTCCCGCGGCGCGAGCGCCAACGCGCTCGGCGGCGGGCTCTCCACCCTGGTCTGCGGACTGACCGTCGCCGCGGCCGCGTACGTGGGGGTCGGGGCCCTGGCCGACGGACGGCTCGCGGGAGTCGAACTGGCCGTGGTCGTCCTGACCCCGCTCGCCGCGTTCGAGGCCGTCACGGGGCTGCCGCTCGCCGTGCGGTACCGGCAGCGCTCGCGGCGCGGCGCGGAGCGGGTGTGCGAGGTGCTGGACGCGCCCGTACCCGTGCGGGAGCCCGAGCGGCCGGCCGTCGCTCCCGTATCGCCGTTCCCGCTGGAGGTGCGCGGGCTGGCCGCGCGGTACCCGGGGCAGCGGCGGGACGCGCTCAGCGGCTTCGATCTGACCCTGACCGCCGGGAAACGGGTTGCCGTCGTCGGGCCTTCCGGTTCGGGCAAGACGACGCTGGCTCAGGTACTGCTGCGCTTCCTGGACCCGCGCGAGGGCGGCTGCCGGCTCGGCGGTACGGACACGGCCACGCTCGACGGGGACACCGTCCGCCGGTTCGTGGGGCTGTGCGCCCAGGACGCGCACCTCTTCGACAGCTCCGTACGGGAGAACCTCAGGCTCGCCCGTACGGACGCGACCGAGGACGAACTGCGCGACGCCCTGCGCCGGGCCCGGCTGCTCGACTGGGTCGACGCCCTGCCCGCCGGACTCGACACGCTCGTCGGCGAGCACGGCGCACGGATCTCCGGCGGCCAGCGGCAGCGGCTCGCGCTGGCCCGCGCACTTCTCGCCGACTTCCCCGTGCTCGTCCTCGACGAGCCGGCCGAACATCTGGACCTGGCGACGGCCGACGCGCTGACCACCGATCTGCTGGCGGCGACCGAGGGGCGGACGACGCTGCTCATCACCCACCGTTTGCAGGGCCTTGACACGGTTGACGAGGTGATCGTGCTCGACGGCGGTCGCCCCGTACAGCGCGGCTCCTACGCCGAACTGGCCGCTGAGGAGGGGCCGCTGCGCCGGATGCTGGAGCGCGAACGCGCCGGAGACCTCCTGGAAGCTCAGAAGTCGACTTTCCCTGTCAAATAGGACTTATTAGGCTCACGGGTATGGACGTGCCCGAACCCAAGGACCCCCTCGAAGTCGCCATCCGCGCGGCAACCAGCCTTGAGGGCCTGTCCGCCGAGACCGCCGCGCGCGTGCCGCAACTGCTGGAGGCGATGTGTTCGGTCGGCACCGGACTCGGGCAGCACTCCACGCTCGACCGGATCTGTGCGACCGCGGCCGAACTCGCCGACGCCCGGTACGCGGCGATCGGCGTGGTCGACGAGGAGGGCGAGGGCCTTTCCGACTTCGTGACTTACGGGGCCGACGAGGAGGTGGCCCGGCGGATCGGACGCAGACCGGACGGACGGAGAGGCCTCCTCGGCGCGCTGATCCGGGCCCCCGACCCGATCCGGCTCACCGATCTGACGACCGATCCGCGCGCCGCCGGTTTCCCGCCGGGCCACCCGCCGATGCGGACCTTCCTCGGTGTCCCGATCCGCGTCGGGGAGCGGACGATCGGCAACTTCTATCTGGCGGAGAAGGCGGGCGGGGGCGAGTTCGACGACAGCGATCTGCGCCTGTTGCGGGTGCTCGCCACCGAGGCCGGGGTGGCCATCGGTAACGCCCGGCTGTACGAGGCGGCCCGGCAGCGCGAACGGTGGATCGACGGCTCGGTCGCCGTCACCACCGCCCTCCTCTCCGGCGGCGACGCCGACGACGCGCTCTCCGTCGTCGCGGAGCAGGCCCGCAGACTCTCGGATTCGGCCACGGGCGCGGTGATGCTCCGCGCGCGGACCGGCGGCCTGGAGATCGTGGCCGTCTCCGCCGGCCGTCCGATGATGAGAGTGGGCTTCCGCGTCCCTGCCGACGCCCCCGCCGCCGTGGCTCTGCTGGCCGGTGAATCCGTCTTCGTGGACGACGCCGCCACCGACCCGCGCCTGGTGACCGGGCTGGCCTCCCAGTTCGGCCCCCTCATGCTGCTGCCGCTGCGTACCGACGGGCGGGTGCTCGGCGCGCTGGTGATGCCGCGCACACCGGGCGCACGCCCGTTCAGCCGACGGGAACGCACGCTGGCCAGGCAGTTCGCCGCGCAGGCGGCGCTGGCTCTGATGATGGCAGGCGCACAGCGGGACCGGGAGCGGCTGGCCGTACTGGAGGACCGCGACCGGATCGCACGTGACCTCCACGATCTGGTCATCCAGCGGCTGTTCGCCACCGGGATGACGCTGGAGACGGCCCAGCGCGGCGAGGTCGCGCCCGAGGTGCACCACGGCATCGAGAGGGCGGTCGCGGAACTGGACGTGACGATTCAGGAGATCCGGACGGCCATCTTCGCGCTCCAGCAGGGACCGGCCGAGGCGCCGCCCGGGATGCGTACCCGAGTGCTGCGGGAGATCACTATGGCGGCCGTGCCCCTGGGCTTCCAGCCCACCCATCGCTTCGTCGGCCCGGTCGACTCCGTCGGCGAACTCGCCGGGAAGAACCTGATCGCGGCGCTACGGGAGGCCCTTTCCAATGCCTTCCGGCACGCGCACGCCACCCGTATCGAAGTCGTCGTCGACTCCACGGTCCGGCTTCCCGACGGCGGACGCGCGGTCCGGCTGTCGGTCGCCGACGACGGGGTGGGGATTCCGGAGGGCGGGCGGCGCAGCGGACTGCGCAACCTCAAGCGACGGGCGGAGTCGCTGGGCGGATCGAGTACGTGCGAGCCGGGGCTCGGGGAGGGCAGGCGCGGTACGACGGTGGTGTGGGAGGTCCCGCTGTAGGGAGGTCTTGCTGTAGTGAGGTCTCGCTGTAAGGAGCGCCGCTCTTCCCCTGTGGGCCCGGCCGGGTGTCTGTCTGCTCGGGCCCGCTTGTTCAGTGCCCGTGCGTTCAGTGCCCCTCTGATTGGCGGCGGGCCACGATCTGCTCGATGACGATCGCGACGCCGTCCTCGTTGTTGGTGACCGTGCGTCCGGAGGCGGCGGCCAGTACGTCCGGGTGAGCGTTGGCCATCGCGTACGACGTCCCGGCCCAGGTCAGCATCTCCAGATCGTTCGGCATGTCGCCGAAGGCGACGACCTCGTCGGACGAGATGCCGCGCTGGGCGCAGCAGAGCGCGAGCGTGCTCGCCTTGCTGACCCCCGGGCCGCTGACCTCAAGGAGCGCGCTCGGGCTGGAGCGGGTGATGGTGGCGCGGTCACCCACCGCCGTACGGGCCACGGTGAGGAAGCCGTCGGGCGTCAGGTCGGGGTGGTAGGCGAGCAGCTTCACCACGGGCGCGGCGGACTCGTCCTCCTGCTTCTGTTCCCGTTCCTGTACCTGTACCTGTTGCTGTACCTGTTCCTGGAGGAGCTTTTCCGCGGTAGCGACGGTCGCGCCCGGATCCTGGTGGAAGGGCGGATACGTCGGCTCGTAATGGATGCCGGTGGTCAGTTCGACGGCGAAGGTCGTGCCGGGCGCGGCGTCGCGCAGCGCCTGGACGACCTCCAGGGCGGTATCGCGCTCCAGGGGGCGGACCTGCAAGAGCTTTCCGCCGGCGTGCAGATCCACGACCGCGGCGCCGTTGGCGCAGATCGCCATCCCGTGGCCGTGCACATGCTCGCTGACGACATCCATCCAGCGGGCCGGGCGGCCGGTGACGAAGAAGACCTCGATACCGGCCTGCTCGGCGGCGGCGAGCGCGGCGATCGTACGGTCCGAGACGTACTTGTCGTCGTGCAGCAGGGTGCCGTCGAGATCGGTGGCGATCAGCCGGGGTCTGGCGGGGAGCGGGGAGTCGTCGGGCGCGGGCGCGGGTCCATTGGGCGAGGTCACGCGTTCATTCTCCCGTACGGGTGCGCACGGGCGTGCGGAGGGTCGCACATCTGAGTGGCCCCGGGGTGCATGAGTGGACCTGGGGCGCGCCTCACCCTCCCCGGCCACGGCGTCCAGCTCCGCCTGGGCCCCGACGCCCGCCGGCACCCCCACCCTTGGTGGCCAACAGCCCGCGTATCGTCTGCGGCATGCGTCTGAGTACGGTAATTCTCCCCGTTCACCGGTGGGCCGAAGGACAGAAGATCTGGCGGCGGGCCGAAGAACTCGGGTTTCACGCCGCGTACACCTACGACCATCTGTCCTGGCGTACTTTCCGCGACGGGCCTTGGTTCGGGGCGGTACCCACGTTGACCGCGGCGGCAACGGCTACGCGGAGCATCCGTTTGGGGACACTCGTGACGTCGCCGAACTTCAGACATCCGGTGACGCTCGCCAAGGACCTCATCTCGCTGGACGATGTCTCGGACGGCCGGATCACCCTGGGGATCGGCGCCGGCGGGACCGGTTTCGACGCCACGGTGCTGGGACAGGTGCCATGGACGCCGAAGGAGCGGGCCGACCGGTTCGCCGAGTTCGTTCCGCTGCTCGACCGGCTGCTGAGCGAGGACTCCGTGACGTACGAGGGGACGTACTACTCCGCCGTCGAAGCGCGCGACATCCCGGGGTGTGTACAGCGGCCCCGGCTGCCCTTCGCGGTGGCGGCCACCGGGCCGCGCGGGCTGAAGCTTGCAGCCAGGCACGGTCAGGCATGGGTGACGACGGGGGATCCGAAGCTGTTCGAGACGGGTACGCCGGAGCAGTCGCGTGCCGCCATCAGCGGGCAGATCGACCGGCTGGGCAAGGCCTGTGCGGAGATCGGGCGGGAGGTGTCCGAGGTGGAGAAGATCCTGCTCACCGGCTTCACCCCGGACCGTGATGGCCCGATGGAGTCGCTCGACGCGTTCGTGGACTTCGCGGGCAGGCACTTCGAGCTGGGCATCACCGAGATCGCGGTGCACGCCCCCATCCCGGACTCGGAATTCGCCGCCGACCAGCGGGTCTACGAGCGGATCGCCACCGAGGCGACGGCCCAGCTCCGCCGGTAGCGCTCGTCCGGGGCCGGTCGGCTGTCGGTCGGCTGCCGTCGCTCGTCGGCCCTCGGCCCTCGGCTCTTGGCCCTCAACTCTCAGCCGGGAAAGCGCAGGTACCGCGGCGGTACGGAGTCGGTGAGCCAGACGCCATTGGCGCTGACGTGGAACACCAGCCCGTCGCGGTGCATCGCTCCCGCGTCCACCGGCAGGACGACGGGTCGTCCGCGGCGCGCACCCACCCGTGTCGCGGTCTCACGGTCGGGCGAGAGATGGACGTGGTGGCGGTCCATGGGGCGTAGCCCTTCCGCCCTGATCGCGTCCAGGTTGCGGGCGACCGTGCCGTGGTAGAGGTACGCGGGCGGTTGTGCCGGGGCCAGCTCCAGGTCGACCGTGACGGTGTGGCCCTGGTTGGCGCGGATCCGGTCGCCGTCGATGGTGAAGCGCCGCTTGTCGTTGACGGCGACCACGTGGTCCAGTTCGGCACGGCTCAGCCGGAAGCCGTGTGCGGCGGCCGCGGTCATCAGCTCGTCGACCGGCACCCAGCCGTTCGCGTCGAGGGTGATGCCGATTCGCTCGGGCTGGTGGCGCAGATGTTTGGCGAGGTACTTCGACACCTTCACGATGCGTCGTTCGTCGGATACTCCGGTCATCGCATCAGCGTGACCGGTGGCGCTGTCCGGCGCCACCCATTTCAAATTGCTGACGGTCCGTAGGTTTGATCCACAGTCAACTCTGGTTATCCACAGGCTATTTGGCGAATCTGTGGACAACTGGCTTACCGTTTAACCTATTTGGTTAATTTGTCCGCCCTGTCTGTGGGTTGAGGCGAGGTCGTCCAAGGCCCTTGCCCGTACCTCGCGTTCGGTGGCCGCGGTGACAAAGGACGCCACCCCCTCCCGGCCAACAAGCTTTTCCACAGCCCGGATCGTGTCGGCGGGCAACGGCACGGACCAGGTCCCGGACCGTCCCGGGAGCGGGGTGTCCACCCCCAGCTGCCGCTGGAGGTGACGGGAGGCGAACAGCCGCATCGCACGCGCCAGTTCCGCGTCGACCGACTGCCGCGCCAGCGGCCGCATCCGGCGCACCAGCGCGGCCGCCTCGGCCGCGTCCGCGTCGGTCGGAGGTTGGTGACCGAGATAGCGGGCGAAGACATGCTCGGTGGTGAACTCCAGGAAACGGGAGGCGATGTACTCGACCTGACCGCGAAGTTCCCGTAGATGTCCGGAGATCGCGGACAGCGGTACCCCGGCCGCGTGCAACTCCGCCGCCACGGCAAGCTCTTGAGGGCTGGGGACGAGAAAGGCGTCGTCCTGGTCCGGGATACGTTCCAGCACCCCCAGCTCCAGGGCCTCCTCGATGGCCGCGTCGTCACCCGCGCCGCCGAACCGCTCGTCCAGCTCCGCCCGCGAGATCCTGGCCGCCTCCTCGTCGGTCCACGGTCCGTGCACCTCGGCGACGAGCCCGAGCACCCCGCCCAGCCCGCGCCCGGCGTCCCACGCCTCCAGCAACTCCTTGATGGAGGCGAGGGTGTAGCCCCGGTCAAGGAGGTCGGCGATCTGCCGCAGCCGGGCGAGATGGGTGTCGTCGTACACATTGGCCCGGCCGCGCCGCTCCGGCCTGGGCAGCAGCCCGCGGTCCTGGTAGGCACGGATCGTACGGACCGTGGCGCCGCTCGCCTGCGCGAGGCCGTCGATCCGGTACTCGGCGCCGGGCTCGGACCGCGGATCGGACCCGGACACACTCACGCCCTTCGCCCCAGGCCCACGCGGCCCACCGCGCCCGCCGCCGCACGCGCCGCCGGCGAGGTCGCGAGATAGTCGACGGCCTTGCGCAGCGAGCCCTCCTGGGAGGGGTGGTACGAGTGCCGGAAGTAGCGGGGTATCGCGGAGCCGAGCTCCCGCCAGGTGGGCAGCAGACCCTTGCCGACCGCCTTGTTGTGGCCACGCAGCGAATAGCGCGGCCGGCCCGCGAGCTGGGGGTCGTGCCGGATCAGATAGGCGGCACCCCAGGCCCACAGCCACACCAGAACGGGCGCGGTGACGCACATCGTCCCGATCCGCCGGGCGTACCGCGCCGGATCGGAGCCGCCGCAGTGCTGGTACATGTCGAACGCCACCGCCCGGTGCTCGACCTCCTCCGCGCCGTGCCAGCGCAGCAGATCGAGCATGACCTCGTCGGCGCCCGCGCGGTCCAGCTCCTCCGCGCGCAGCACCCAGTCGCCGAGGACCGCTGTGAACTGCTCGATCGCGGCGACGAACGCCAGCCGGTAGAGGAGCCATTTCCCGGCCGGGAAGGGTATCCCCCAGGGTGGTTTCTCGCCGAGCAGGCGCTCGAAGAGGAAGTCCACCCGCCGGGTGTACGCGTCGGTGTCCAGCCGCTGCTCCGCCAGGTGGTTCAGCACATAGGAGTGCTGCACGCTGTGTGTGGCCTCCTGCCCCATGAACCCCTTGACGTCCTTGCGTAGCCGCGCGTCGGTGACCAGCGGAAGGGCCTCTTTGAAGACCTTCACGAACCACCGCTCGCCCGCGGGCAGCAGCAGATGCAGCACATTGATGACATGGGTGGCGGTGGGCTCGCCCGGTATCCAGTGCAGCGGGGTCTCACGCCAGTCGAACGAGACCCTGCGCGGCACGATGGGGTGCTTCTCATCTCTTTCGGCGCTCACAGCGGCGGCTCCACCCGCGCGAGGGCGCGCAGCGCGCCTGGCGCGAACCGGGACAGCAGCCGCGCCCCGCGGGCCTCCGGAGTGACCGGCACCACGGCCTGGTTGCGGACGACGGCGCGGAGCACGGCGTCGGCGACCTTCTCGGGCGGGTAGTTGCGCAGACCGTACAGCCGGGACGACTTCTTCCTGCGCCGCTCCTCCTCCTCGGCGGAGACCCCCGTGAAGCGCGCGGTGGAGGTGATGTTGGTATTGACGAAGCCGGGGCAGATCGCGGAGACCCCGATGCCCTGCCCGGCCAGTTCGGCCCGGAGACACTCGCTGAGCATCAGCACCGCCGCCTTCGACGTGCTGTACGCGGGCAGCGCCTTTGAGGGCTGATACGCCGCGGCGGAAGCGGTGTTGACGATATGACCGCCCTGGCCGCGCTCGGCCATCTGCTTGCCGAAGAGCCGGCAGCCATGGATGACGCCCCACAGATTGACGTCCAGGACCTTCTTCCAGTCGTCGGCGGTGGTGTCGAGGAATGCTCCCGACAGCCCGATCCCCGCGTTGTTGACCAGCACATCGACGATGCCGTACTCCGTGGCGACTCTCTCGGCGAGCTTCTCCATCGCCTGCCCGTCGCCGACGTCGGCCGGCTCGGCCCAGGCGTCCGGGGCGCCGATCAGCCGGGCCAGCTCCGCGGTCCTGGCCGCCCCCTCCGCGTCCCGGTCGACCGCGACGATCCGCGCGCCCGCCTCGGCGAACGCGAAGGCGGTGGCCCGGCCGATGCCGCTGGCCGCGCCGGTGACCAGCACCAGCTGTCCGCCGAAGCGCTCGGCGTACGGCCCGCTCGGCGCCGCACCACCGTCCGGAAGCCCGCCGTCCTCGTGGGCCGTGACGAAGTCAGCGATCCAGGAGGCCAGTTGGTCGGGGCGGGTGCGGGGCACCCAGTGCTTGGCGGGCAGCGTGCGCCGTACGAGCCGCGGAGCCCACCGCTCCAGATCGTCGTAGAGCCGTTCCGACAGGAAGGCGTCGTCAGTCGGCGTGATCAGCTGTACGGGGGCGTGCGCGTAGGCGTCGGTACGCGGCCCGCGCAGCCGGGCGCGGACGTTGTCCCGGTAGAGCCACGCGCCGTGCGCCGCGTCCACCGGCAGCGAGGACGTCGGGTACGTACCGCCCGGGATCTTCTCGATCCTCTGGAGGATCCTCGGCCACCGCTTGCCGAGCGGCCCGCGCCAGGCCAGCTCCGGCAGCACGGGCGTATGCAGCAGATAGACGTACCAGGACTTGGCGCCCTGCCCGAGGAGCTGGCCGGCCCGGCGCGGAGTGGGCCGCGCCGCCCGCTGCTTGATCCAGAGCCCCAGATGATCGAGGGAGGGTCCCGACATCGAGGTGAAGGAGGCGATCCGGCCCTCGGTCCGCGCCACCGTGACGAACTCCCAGGACTGCACGGAGCCCCAGTCGTGGCCGACCAGATGGACCGGCCGGTCCGGGCTCACCGCGTCGGCGACCGCCAGGAAGTCGTCCGTCAGCTTCTCCAGCGTGAAGCCTCCGCGCAGCGGGACCGGCGCCGTCGACGCGCCGTGGCCCCGTACGTCGTACAACACCACATGGAAACGGTCCGCGAGTCGCCCCGCGACCTCGGACCAGACTTCCTTGCTGTCCGGATAGCCGTGCACCAGCAGGACGGTCGGCCGCGCCGGATCGCCCAACTCGGCGACGCACAGCTCGATCCCGCCCGTACGCACCCGGCGCTCCCGCGCGCCCGCCAAGCCCGTGTCCTTACCACCGCTTTCGCCCGCACCGTTACTCATACTCATGCGGCCTCCGCCACTCATGCGGCCTCCGCCCAGCGCCGCACATGCGGCAGATCGTCATCCAGCCAGAACGCGCTCTGCTCAGGGTCCCGGGAGTCGGTGACCACCAGGATCTCCTCGAACTTCGCGCCGGTACCCCGGAATCCGAGGTGGGGCTCGACCGCCCACAGCCCCGGCTTCGGCGGGTGATCGGAGAATCTGTACGGGCTCCACAGCGGCGACCAGCCGTCCCGGTGGCCGTGCAGGGCGTCGCCCGCCAGCCCCTTGAGTGACTGGGTGCCGAACCCGAACACATGGGGCGACCAGCGGCGCTCCTTCACGCGGTCGATCTTGTGGGCGATGACACCGAAGGGGTACGCGCGATGCCGGTTGGCGTACCCCTGCCGCACCATCAGCCGGTCCACGTCCTCGTAGATCTCCCGCAGCGGGCGCCGCTCGCGCACCTCCCGCAGGATCAGCCCGCGGTGCGCCTCAAGGTCGGCGAGCAGTTTGCCGTGCAGCCGGTTCGGCCCCAGACAGCCCGAGTAGCCGACATCGGCCGTGAAGCCGCGGTGGACCGGCGCCAGATCGAGGATGAACGGCATGCCCGCTTCCAGCCGCCGGCCGGTGGGAAAGAACTGGAGCGGTATCCGGAAGCCCGCGAACGCCGTACGGTCCCCGAACCACGCGAAGGGCAGATGGAACCAATCGCGTACACCACGGGCACGGAGCCACTCGCGCTGCATGTGCGCGGCCTCACGCTCGGTCACCCCCGGCCGCAGCCGCGCGGCGACCGCCTCCGCGCACGCGTACGCCAGGCGCTGCACCTCCCTGAACCCCCGCAGCTCCGCGCTCCGCGCGTCCGTCACCGCGTCGCTTCCCACCCGTCCCCACCCCGTTCCATGTGCGGTACGTGTTCGTAACGTCACACTGATGAATGTGACAATGGTCGGCGGCGACGTCAAGGGCCGGGGCATTCCTGTGGATAACCGGCGGGCGCCCGGTGCCCCTTACGGGTTCCCTACATCTGGAGGCTGACATGGATCCAGCCGCCTGGTCTGACGCTCACCGCGACCCGCGCCACTACGGTCGAACCGTGACAGTGATCGCAACAGAAGGCCTGAGCAAGCGGTTCCCCCGGGTGACCGCGCTTGACCGGCTCTCCTTGGACATCGGACCGGGTGTGACCGGCCTGGTGGGCGCCAACGGGGCCGGCAAGTCCACCATGATCAAGATCCTGCTGGGTCTGTCCCCCGCCACGGAAGGCCGGGCCACGGTGCTCGGGCTCGATGTCGCCACCAGTGGCGGCGCCATCCGCGAGCGCGTCGGATACATGCCCGAGCACGACTGCCTGCCGCCGGACGTCTCGGCCACCGAGTTCGTCGTCCACATGGCGCGCATGTCCGGACTTCCGCCGACCGCCGCCCGCGAGCGGACCGCCGACACGCTGCGCCATGTCGGCCTGTACGAGGAGCGATACCGCCCCATAGGCGGCTACTCGACGGGCATGAAGCAGCGCGTCAAGCTCGCACAGGCGCTGGTCCACGACCCCCAACTGGTCCTCCTCGACGAGCCGACCAACGGTCTCGACCCGGTCGGCCGTGACGAGATGCTGGGTCTCATCCGGCGCGTCTACACCGACTTCGGTATCTCCGTACTGGTCACCTCGCACCTCCTGGGCGAGCTCGAACGCACCTGTGACCATGTCGTCGTCATCGACGGCGGAACGCTTCTGCGCTCCAGTTCCACCAGCGACTTCACCCAGACCACCACCACCCTCGCGGTCGAGGTCACCGACACGGACGCGCACCCCGACGGCACGCGCTCCCTGCGCGACGCCCTCACCACCGCCGGACTCACCCTGCACGCCGGCATGGAGGAAGGACTGCCCGGCGCGGGCCACATCCTGCTGATCGAGGCCAAGGGCGAGGAGACATACGACGTCGTCCGCGACACCGTCGCCGAGCTCGGCCTGGGGCTCGTACGGATGGAACAGCGCCGCCACCACATAGCGGAGGTCTTCCGCCCGCAGCCGTCCGCCGAAGGGGCCCAGCCGGGCCAGGGCGCCGACGAGGCGGAGTACGCACTGCAGAAGGGAGGCGCCCGCGATGAGCACTGAGACCGAGACCGGCACCGGGACCGGCGCCGGAGCCACCCGAATCCACAACATCGGGTACCGCACCTACGACGGGCCGCGGCTCGGCCGCGCCTACGCCCGGCGCTCCCTCTACTCGCAGTCCCTGCGCGGCGCGTACGGACTCGGCCGCTCGGCCAAGTCCAAGGTTCTGCCGATGATCCTCTTCGCGGTGATGTGCCTGCCCGCGGCGATCATCGTCGCGGTCGCCATCTCGACCAACCTCAAGACGCTGCCGCTCGACTACACGCGCTACGCGATCGTCACCCAGGCCGTCATCGGCCTCTATCTCGCTGCCCAGGCCCCGCAGTCGGTCTCGCGGGATCTGCGCTTCAAGACCGTGCCGCTGTACTTCTCCCGCCCGATCGAGCGCGTCGACTACGTCGTCGCGAAGTACGGGGCGATGGCCTCCGCGCTCTTCGTGCTGACCGCGGCGCCGCTCGTCATCCTCTATGTGGGCTCGCTGCTGGCCAAGATGGACTTCGTCGACCAGACCAAGGGATTCGGCCAGGGACTGGCATCGGTCGCGCTCCTCTCGCTCCTCTTCGGCGGGATCGGCCTGGTGATGGCCGCGCTCACGCCGCGCCGCGGCTTCGGTGTCGCCGCGGTCATCGCCACCCTGACCATCTCCTACGGCGCGGTCTCCACCGTCCAGGCGATCGCCTGGCAGACGGACGCGCTCGGCGCGGTCAAGTGGCTCGGCCTCTTCTCGCCGGTCACGCTCATCGACGGCGTACAGACCGCCTTCCTGGGCGCCACCTCCGCCTTCCCCGGCGAGGCGGGCCCCTCGGCCGGTGTGGGCGTGATCTATCTGCTGGTCGTACTCGCGCTCGTCCTCGGCTCGTACGCCGTTCTCATGCGCCGTTACCGGAAGGTCGGGCTGTGACCACCATCAATATCGAGCACACCTCGCGCTGGTTCGGCAATGTGGTGGCCGTCAACGACGTCACGATGACGATCGGCCCCGGCGTCACCGGCCTGCTCGGCCCCAACGGAGCGGGCAAGTCCACCCTCATCAACATGATGGCGGGTTTCCTCGCCCCCTCCACGGGCACTGTCACCCTCGACGGGGAGCAGATCTGGCGAAACGAGTCCGTCTACCGGCAGATCGGTATCGTGCCGGAACGGGAGTCGATGTACGACTTCCTCACCGGTCTCGACTTCGTCGTGGCAAACGCCGAACTGCACGGACTGGGCGCGAAGGCGGCCCGTGCGGCGCTCGCCACGGTCGAGATGGAGTACGCGCAGGACCGCAAGATCGCGACGTACAGCAAGGGCATGCGCCAGCGCGTGAAGATGGCGTCCGCGCTGGTGCACGACCCGTCGGTGCTGCTCCTGGACGAGCCGTTCAACGGGATGGACCCGCGCCAGCGGATGCAGCTGATGGATCTGCTGCGGCGTATGGGCGCCACGGGCCGGACAGTCCTGTTCTCCTCCCATATTCTGGAGGAGGTCGAGCAACTCGCCTCGCACATCGAGGTGATCGTGGCCGGCCGCCATGCCGCCTCCGGCGACTTCCGCAAGATCCGCCGCCTCATGACCGACCGTCCGCACCGCTATCTCGTACGGTCCAGCGACGACCGCGCGCTCGCCGCCGCGCTGATCGCCGACCCGTCGACGGCCGGTATCGAGGTCGACATCGCCGAGGGCGCACTGCGCATCCAGGCGGTCGACTTCGGCCGCTTCACCGAACTGCTGCCGCGGGTCGCCCGTGAGCACTCCATCCGGCTGCTCGCGGTCTCGCCCTCGGACGAGTCCCTCGAATCGGTCTTCTCCTACCTCGTAGCGGCCTGAGCGGCCTGAAAGGAGCTGTGACGTCATGTACAACCCCACAGTCGCCCGGCTCACCTACCGGGCCCTGCTCGGCAGGCGCCGGGCCGCGATCCTCTTCGTACTGCCCGCTCTGCTGATCGTCATCGCGGCGGCCGTCCGCGGCTTCAACGGAGTGGACGACCAGGTCGCGTCGGACGTGCTGGGCGGCTTCGCCCTGGCCACGATGGTGCCGCTGATCGGCGTGATCGCGGGGACGGGCGCGATCGGGCCCGAGATCGACGACGGCTCGATCGTCTATCTGCTGTCCAAGCCGGTGAAACGGTCGACGATCATCTTCACCAAGCTGCTCGTGGCGATAGCCGTGACCATGGCGTTCTCCGCGATCCCCACGTTCATCGCCGGATACATCCTGAACGGCAACGGCCAGCAGATCGCCATCGCCTATACGGTCGCGGCGCTCGTCGCCTCGATCGCCTACAGCGCGCTGTTCCTGCTGCTCGGTACGGTCAGCCGGCACGCGGTGGTCATAGGCCTTGTCTACGCGCTGGTCTGGGAAGCCCTCTTCGGCAGCCTGGTGGCGGGCGCGCGCACGCTCAGCGTCCAGCAGTGGTCCCTGGCGCTCGCCCAGAAGATCGGCGACGGCACGACGATCACCTCGGACGTCGGACTGCCGCTGGCGGTGGTCCTGCTGGTGGGTGTCTCGGTGGTCGCGACCTGGTACGCGGGCCAGAAACTACGGACGTTGACGCTCGCGGGCGAGGAGTGAGCCGAGGGCCTGCCACCGCAGCCTCCTCCGCCCGCCGCCTGCCTCGTCATCCGACGTACGCCCTTGTGCGCACCCGTTACGCCGCAACCCCTGCCCGATGGGTAGGGGTTGCGGCGTAACTGTACGCTTATCGGCTCGTTGTTCGGGGTGCGTGGAGGCAACTGGGATTCGTAGCGTCGAGCCTTTGTGAAACTGGGGATTGCCGGTGCCGGATCGAAAGCCGCACCGGTCATTGAGTGAGTAGCCACCGTGAGCCGACCTCCGCCCCTGAAGCCCGGGGACAGGGCCGACCATCATCGGTTCTCAAGGGGAAGGCATTTCCATGCCACCTGAAGGTGCTCTGCTCGAATCGCGCACGATGCGCGAAAGCGTCGTGGGGCGGGTCGAGGCGCTCGACAAGATCAAGGCGCTGCGGCTGCTGCACGACGGCGTACACATCGCGACGGAGGGCGTCGCGCGTTACTTCGAAGTATCCACAGACGTCATCAGGCAGTTGACCGCGAGGCATCGCGCGGAGCTGTCCGAGAACGGGATGCATGTCCTACGAGGCTCTGAACTGCGGGAATATCAGAGTGACAGGATGTCACTCTCATCCGAGGGTGAGGGAAGTTATCCACAGAGGCGTTCCAGTCTCACGCTCTACACCCGTCGCGCGGTCCTCAACATCGCGATGCTTCTTCGTGACAGCGACATCGCGCGGTGCGTCCGGACGTACCTCCTCGATGCTGAGAACGATCTGCGGAAGGGGTACGTGGACCTCGACCGGCGGGTCACCGATGTCGAGGCCTGCCTCGGTGGGGTCGGGGTCGCGCTGCGGGAGCTGGGGCCGGTTCTGAACCGGATGTCGTACCGGCTCGACAGTCTGGACCGGCGGCTCGACGCGACCAATCGGGTTGTCGCCGCCATCAGCAACCGGCTGTGCGAGATGTCCGCGGACATCCACCGCGTGGACGCCAGGGTGGACGACGTCGTCCACCAGCTGAGGGATCTGCGTCGCGGGCGTAAGCGCCGCTGATCCTCTTGGGCCGGCCCCGTCCGTCCGTGGCACCTCATGGGCGGGCGCGGGCCGTGCCGCGGATATTCGGTGGCGCCGAACCGCCCTGCCGGTCAGAGTAGTTGTGTCAGGGCACACCACAGACCGGGAGCGGAACGCGGCGATGACCGGGAGGCCGAGTCCGTCGAGTTCCCAGCGGGGCAGCACCGCGTAGGCACCGGAGTAGCCATCACCACTCCGCGCAGCCGCCGGCGCGCTGCCTGGGGGGCGGCCGCTTCGAGCGCGCATCCGCGCGGGCCGCCCCTTCCCGGAGGGATTGGCCGAGCGGTGAGGCTGCGGCTTGTCAGACAGCGCCCCTGAGCCTGGCCTGAGCCGCAGGGCCTGAGCCGCGGTCGGGTGGAAGCCCGCGCACGTTCGGGCCGCGTATCCTCCGCCGACGTCCCCAGGTCCCGTGCCCATCCCCTCGCACGGCACTTGGCGCACAAGCCCTGGGGCCTTCTCCTCGATCAGGCCCGGCTCTGGCCCAGCAGCTTCTCCAGCACCAGCGCGATGCCGTCGTCCTCGTTCGATGCCGTGACCTCGTCCGCCACGGCCTTCAGTTCCTCGTGCGCGTTGGCCATCGCCACGCCGTGCCGTGCCCAGCCGAACATCGGGATGTCGTTCGGCATGTCGCCAAAGGCGATCGTGTCCGCCGCCTTGACGCCCAGCCGGCGTGCCGCCAGCGAAAGTCCGGTGGCCTTGCTCAGGCCCAGCGGGAGGATCTCCACAACACCGGCGCCCGCCATCACCACGTCCACCAGACTGCCGACCACCGCCCGCGCGGCCTGCGCCAGCGCGTCGTCGTCCAGCTCCGGATGCTGGATGTACACCTTGTTGAGCGGCGCCGACCACAGCTCCGCCGGATCGTCGACCAGCACTGACGGCAGCGGGCCTTCCTGCAGCCGGTAGCCGGGGCCGACCAGCACATCGCCGTCGAGTCCGTCCCGGCTCACGGCCAGCGCCAGCGGGCCGACCTCCCCCTCGATCTTGGCGAGCGCCAGCCCGGCCAGTTGACGGTCCAGCGTCAGCGACGTCAGCAGCTTGTGCTCACCGGCGTGATAGACCTGCGCACCCTGGCCGCACACCGCGAGACCCTCGTATCCCAGATCGTCCAGTATGTGCCGGGTCCACGGCACGGCCCGTCCGGTGACGATGATGTGCGCGGCGCCCGCCGCGGTGACGGCGGCGAGCGCTTCGCGCGTACGGCCGGAGACCGTGCCGTCCTCACGCAGCAGCGTGCCGTCCAGATCGGTCGCGACCAGTCTGTACGGGAACGGCGGCTCGGAAGGGAGCGCGGAAGACGGCGCGGGAGACGGCGAGGACGCCGGCGCGGGCGCCGCCGAGGGGTCCGTGCTCACTTGGCGATCGGTTCCAGTGCCTCACGGCCGCCCAGATACGGGCGGAGCACCTCCGGCACCCACACCGAGCCGTCCGGCTGCTGGTGGTTCTCCAGAAGCGCCACGATCGTGCGCGGGACGGCGCACAGCGTGCCGTTCAGCGTCGCCAGCGGCTTGACCTGCTTGCCGTCCCGCATCCGGACGGAGAGCCGGCGGGCCTGGAAGCCGTCGCAGTTGGACGCCGAGGTCAGCTCGCGGTACTTGCCCTGGGTCGGGATCCACGCCTCGCAGTCGAACTTGCGCGAGGCCGAGGCACCCAGATCGCCCGTGGCCACATCGATCACCTGGAAGGGCAGCCCGAGGCCGGTCAGCCACTGCTTCTCCCAGTCCAGCAGCCGCTGGTGCTCGGACTGCGCTTCGGCCGGGTCGACATACGAGAACATCTCGACCTTGTCGAACTGGTGGACCCGGAAGATGCCCCGGGTGTCCTTGCCGTACGTCCCGGCCTCGCGGCGGAAGCACGGCGAGAAGCCCGCGTACCGCAGGGGCAGCTTGTCGGCCTCGATGATCTCGTCCATGTGGTACGCGGCGAGCGGCACCTCTGACGTACCGACCAGGTAGTAGTCGTCCTTCTCCAGGTGGTACACGTTCTCCGCGGCCTGGCCGAGGAAGCCCGTGCCCTCCATGGCGCGCGGGCGGACCAGCGCGGGTGTGAGCATCGGGATGAAGCCGGCCTCGGTGGCCTGCGCGATCGCCGCGTTGACGAGGGCGAGCTCCAGCAGCGCGCCGACACCCGTCAGATAGTAGAAGCGCGAGCCGGACACCTTGGCGCCCCGCTCGACGTCGATGGCACCCAGCGCCTCGCCGAGCTCCAGGTGGTCCTTGGGCTCGAAGCCCTCCGCCGCGAAGTCACGGATCGTGCCGTGCGTCTCCAGGACGACGAAGTCCTCCTCGCCGCCCACCGGGACGTCGGAGTGGACGATGTTGCCGATCTGGAGGAGCAGCCGCTTGGCGTCCTCGTCGGCTTCGTGCTGCTCGGCATCGGCGGCCTTGACGTCCGACTTCAGCTGCTCCGCCTTCTTGAGCAGCTCCGCCTTCTCCTCCGGGGACGCCTTGGGGATCAGCTTGCCGAGCGACTTCTGCTCGGAGCGCAGCTCGTCGAAGCGCAGGCCGGACGACCGGCGCCGCTCGTCGGCGGAGAGCAGGGCATCGACAAGCGCGACGTCCTCTCCACGGGCGCGCTGGGAGGCGCGAACACGGTCGGGGTCCTCACGGAGCAGGCGAAGGTCAATCACCCCACCAGGCTACCGGTGCGCACTGACACCGCCCCACTCGATATCGACAGGCGCGCCCCTTTGTCCTAATTGCCGGAATTGGTAAACCTGTCAGGAAATCCCTCGCCGGTCGTTCGGTGTTCGTCAATAAAGAGGACGCAATTCCCCGGAATGAGGCATTCCGGCGTTGCCACCTTGACTCACTTTCCTTGTGGGGCACGGGACTTGAGCCGGCTGAGGCGCGCGTTGTCCACAGAAATGCACAGGGTTCCAGAGTTATCCACAGGCTGTGTGGGAGGTCTGTGGATCGCTGAAAAGATCGTCTCGAAAGCCGCGGTCGGTCCGGAGGATTCTCTTCTCAAACCCGCTTTACACACTCATTCGGGTGGGAATTACTCGCTCTAACGAGTTGATCACGGGAATTGAGGTGACGCTGGGCTCCTTGGCGCCCTGTGGACGGACGGGGGGTGACGGGAGCGATTTGTCGACTGTGCCGGTCCGTGTTGTCGACTTGTCCCCAGGATGAGAGCTGAGCCTGTGGATAACTCCGCGATGCATCCACAGGTCCCGCCGCCGGACCTGGGGCCTGGTCCACAGGACAGGGACCACGTCCCACCGGGCTGGGCCTCAGGCGCGGCCGTCCTGGCTGCGCGCCAGCCAGTCCGACGCCTCGATGAACGCCGTGTCGGAGGTCCCGGGCCGCAGCGGCCGCACATCGGCCGGGGACATTCCAGCCCGCGGGTACGAGCCGAGGAACCGCACCTTGGGGCAGATCCGCTTCAGCCCCATCAGTGCCTCACCCACCCGCCGGTCCGAGATATGACCCTCGGCGTCCACCGCGAAGCAGTAATTGCCGATTCCCGCGCCCGTCGGCCGCGACTGGATCAGCATCAGGTTGACCCCGCGCACCGCGAACTCCTGGAGCAGTTCGAGCAGCGCGCCCGGGTGGTCGTCGCCCAGCCAGATGACCACCGACGTCTTGTCCGCACCCGTCGGCGCCGCCGGACGCGCGGGCCGGCCCACCAGAACGAAGCGCGTCTCCGCGTTCTCCGCGTCATGGATCTCGGTGACCAGAGCCTCAAGGCCGTACGTCGCCGCCGCGAACTCACCCGCGAAGGCCGCGTCGAACCGGCCCTCCTGTACCAGCCGTGCCCCGTCCGCGTTCGACGCGGCCGATTCCCACAGCGCGTCCGGGAGATGGGCCCGCAGCCAGTTGCGCACCTGCGGCTGGGCGACCGGATGACCGGTCACCGTCTTCAGATCCGACAGCTCCGTCCCCGGCCGTACGAGCAGGGCGAAGGTGATCGGCAGCAGCACCTCGCGGTAGATCATCAGTGGCTCGCCGGAGGCGAGCTCGTCGAGGGTCGCGGTGACCCCGCCCTCCACCGAGTTCTCGATCGGTACCAGTGCGGCCGCCGCCTCCCCGTTCCGGACGGCGTCGAGGGCCGCCGGCACGGACACCATGGGGACGAGTTCCCGCGTGGCGGATTCCGGGAGCGTACGGAGGGCCGCTTCCGTGAAGGTGCCCTCGGGGCCGAGATACGTGTAGCGCGTGGCCGACATACGGTCACCCTAATAGGCCGACGCGGCTCGTGGATCCGGCCCCGTAAACCCCGAGGTGGGGGGCGTGCGGGCTCAGGACTCCAGGAGCCGCTGACCCACGTACTCCCCCTCGCGCGCGCCCCCGGGCACCGCGAAGAGACCGCTCGCCTCGTGCCGGATGAACGCCGAGAGCGCGTCCCCCCGGTCGAGCTTGCGCTGCACCGGTACGAACCCCTTGAGCGGATCGGCCTGCCAGCAGACGAAGAGCAGCCCAGCGTCCGGTGTCCCGTCCGGCCCGATTCCGTCGTGGAAGGAGAAGGGACGGCGCAGCATCGCGGCCCCGCCGTTGGCCTCCGGCGTCGAGATCCGGGCGTGCGCGTTGCCGGGGATGACGGGCTTGCCGTCCGGTCCCAACCGGTCCAGGTCCGGATCGGTCGTCTCCGTACCGCCCGTGAGCGGGGCGCCGTCGGACTTGCGCCGCCCGATGACCTGCTCCTGCTTGGTGAGCGTGAGCTTCTCCCAGTCGTCCAGGAGCATGCGGATACGCCGTACGACCGCGTAGGAGCCGCCCGCCATCCAGGACGGGGTGCCGGCCGCCGGGGTCGCCGGGACGAAGATCCGCCGGTCGAAGTCCGGCTCCGACGGCTTGGGGTTGCCGGTGCCGTCTATCTGGCCCATCAGGTTCCGGCTGGTCATGGGGTGGGGCGTGGCGCCGGGAGTGCGGTTGAAGCCGTTCATCTGCCAGCGCACCCGGGCCGCCGCGCCCGCGTCCTTCTGGAGCGCGCGCAGCGCGTGGAAGGCCACGAGCGCGTCGTTGGAACCGATCTGGATCCAGAGATCGCCGTTGCTGCGTTTGGCGTCGAGATGGTCGGAGGAGAAGGCGGGCAGCGGATCCAGGGCGGCCGGGCGCCGGGCGGCCAGGCCCGTACGGTCGAAGAAGGTGCGGCCGAATCCGAAGGTCACGGTGAGGGAGGAGGGTCCCGCGTCCAGGGCGATACCGGTGTCATGGCCGCCGTCCGGTCCTGCTTCGTCCGGTCGTGTCCCGTCCGGTCCGGTTTCTTTCGATCGTGTCCCTTCTGCCGCGCCGCCCCCGGCCGGTTCACCGGCCATCAGCGTCCGTGCCGTGGCGGACCAGCGGCGCAGCAGCGCGGCGGCTTCCTTCCGTCCCGCGCCCGGGGCCAGGTCGAAGGCGATCAGATGGCCACGGGCGTGCAGGGGGGTGGTGATGCCGGGCTGGTGCGCGCCATGGAAGGGGACGGAGTCCGTGCCGACGCTGGTCAGCGCGGTCGCCGGCGCGGGGCGGCTCGCCGCGTACGCGCCGGCTCCCCCCACCGCTCCGAGGGCGAGTCCGGTGGCCCCGGCGGCGCCCGCGGTGCCGAGGAGCCGTCGCCTGGAGATACCGGCGAGAGGGGCCCGGCCGGGTTCGTCCTCGCGGGCCCCGTCCTCGGGGTTGGCGCGGAGGGGCCGGGAACGGCCGTCGCCGTGGCCGTTCCGGTTGTCGTGGTCCTGCCGGGTCGTCTCGCTCACGTTGGGTCAGCCGATCTTCACGTTCTTGTCGACGGTCGTCTGGTCGATGTCGGAGGTACGAATGGTCAGCTGGAGCTGCCACTCGCCCGGCATCGGGATCTGCACGGCGTCCGCGCTCCAGTGTCCGGGAGCGAAGCGCTCGGGGACGATGGGCAGCGGACCGATCCGCTGGGCCGTGAGCGTGAAGGCGGCCTTCACCTCGGGCACATCCAGCGGTTGTCCGTCCGGGCCTTCGACGTAGATATGCATCACGTTGGCGCCGGAGCGGCCGGGGTCGAGGGTGAGTCGCACGGTGCCCTTGCCGTTCTCGCCGCCGGTGTCGAAGGGCAGTGTGAGGTCGATGGGGCCTGCGGACGCGGGCGCGGTGGCGGCCGTGCCACCGGTCGCGCCGGCTTCCTGCTCGGCGGTACGGCCCGGCTCGGTGGAGGTCAGTACGGTCGTGACGGCGAGGAGCACCACGGCGACTCCGGCTTCGGCCAGTACGGAACGGCGAAGTCCGATTCGCCCCGGGTCGGCGTCGCGGATCCGCTTCTGGCGAGCAGTCGCCAGTGCCGCTTTCTGCCGTGCGAGCTGGGTAGCTCTCTCACTGTCACCAACGACGGTCGTCGCCGCGGCGGTCTCGGTTCCACTCCCAGTCTCCGATCCCGTCGCGGCTTCGGCTTCGGCTTCGGCTTCGACCTCGTTCTCCGCTTCCGCCTCGATTCCTGCCCCTGCTTCTTTCCCGGTCCGCGCCTCCCCTTTCCCTGTCCCTGCCTCCGTTGTTCCCGCCTCCGTCGGTTGCCCCAGCCGTCCCGTCCACCGCCGGGAGAACCAAGCGATCCCGACCAGCACAGCGACGAGCCCGACCTTGACCAGAAGGAGCTGCCCATATGACGTGCCCCAGAGCGCCGACCATGATCCGACCTGACGCCAGGACTGGTAGAGCCCGGTCGCGGCGAGTACCACGACGCTGACGAAGGCGATGCGCGAGAAGCGCCGCGCCGCCGCGTTCTCGATGGAGGGTGCCCGGTAGAGGGCGACGAGCAGCGCCGTGAGCCCGCCGAGCCAGGTCGCCACCGCCAGCAGGTGCAGGACGTCCACCGGCATGGCCAGACCGGTCTGGATCCCGGTCGAGGCGTGCTCGGCGAGCGCCCACGTTCCCGCGATCCCGGCCGCGACGACCGCGCCGCCCACGGCGAGTCCGAAGGTGAGGTCCTTCCTCTCCTTGCTCTCCTGTTCGTCCCGGGGCGTCTCCCGCTTGGCGTACGCGCCGAAGAGGACGGCGACGAACAGGGCGGCGGCGCCGAGCAGCAGCAGCCGGGAGACGAGCGCCGCTCCGGTCTTGGTGGCCAGGACGTCCTGGAGTCCGCCGAGGTCGAAGGCGTCGCCCAGCTTGCCCGAGCCGGTGTACGGGCTGCGCAGGAGCAGCAGGACGAGCGTGGCGGCGGTGAGGGTGAGCCAGCCCTGTACGACGAGCCGTTGCAGGGGACGTACGGACGCGCCGCGAGGCCAGCAACCGAGGACGAAGGCCGCGCCGCCGACGAGGAGGATGAAACCGGCGTACGAGATATAGCGCGCGATGTCATAGAGGGCGCCGACGAGTCCCCCGCCGGCTTCCTCGCCGGGCACGGCGGCCGTGGTCTTCGACGGCGCTCCGATGGAGAAGGTGAAGGCGCCGGAAATGGGATGGCTGTCGGCGGAGACCGCCTGCCAGGCGACGGTGTAGGTGCCGTCGGGCAGCCCCGCGTGGAGGTCGATGCCGTAGGCGACGGTGCCGCCGCTGCTCAGATCGCGGATCTTCCCGGAGTCGGCGCGCTTGTTGTCCGGATCGAGCACACGGATCGAGTCGTCGCCCAGCGCGACCTGTTCGGAGAAGGTGAGGCTGATGTCCTTGGGAGCGGTGGCGACCACCGCCCCGTCCTCGGGGGTGCTCCCGGTCAGTGCGGCATGCGCCGACGCCGTGCCGGAGAGCACGGTGAAGACGGTGCCGAGAAGCACCGTGGCAACGAGCAGTAGCCGCACCAACGGTGCGGATCCGAAGCGCGGGGCGGTGGCTGTCATGGTGTGTCAGTCCCTCATCGCTGGGCCGGGTTGTAGTTGATCTCCTTCACGGGAAGCTCGACCTTGATGGGGTCGGCCTTCTCGAAGTGCAGTTCAATGCCGACCTTCTGGCCCTGCTCCGGCTGCCGTTTGAGACCCATGAACATGATGTGCTTGCCACCACGCGCGAGGTTCAGTTCGCCGCCGGCCGGGATGTCGAAGGACTTCACCTTCCGCATTTTCTGGTTCTCGGTGCTGTGGATCGTGATGTCGTCGGAGATGTCGCTGGTGACCGAGGTGAGCTTGTCGGCGGCGCCACCGCTGTTGGTGACGACGAGGAAGCCCGCAGCGAGATCGCCGACGGGGCGCGGCATATAGCCCCCGCTGACCTTCAACTGAGTTGCGTTGCCCGAGGGGTTGGCGGAAGAGCTGGCGGAAGAGTTGGACGAAGACGAATTGGACGAAGATGAAGAGGAGGAAGCGGATGATGCCGAGGAGCAGCCCGCCAGGGCCAGCGCGGCGGTCAGTCCGACTGCGAGAGCGAGAGGGGCGCGGCGGTTCACGGGGTCTCACCCTTGATGAGCTTCGGCAGGTCCTTGGCGTAGTCGTCCGAGGAGGCGTCCTCGCCGTAGAGGACATACCCGCCGTCGGTCTTCGGTGAGAACGCGATGACCTGTGCGCCGTGCATCGATACGACGGTGCCGTCCTTCTCCTTCTTGGGCGCGTCGATACCGATGCCGAGCTGACGCGCGCCCGCCTGGATGGTGGGGAAGTCGCCGGTGAGACCGACGAAGGACGGATCGCCCGCGCTGGCCAGCCACTTGCCGAGTTCGGCGGAGGTGTCACGCTCCGGGTCGGTGGTGACGAAGATGACCTGGAGCTTGTCCTGGTCGGCCTTGGGCAGCGACTTACGGGCGATGGCGATATTGCTGATCGTTGTCGGACAGACGTCCGGGCAGTTGGTGTAGCCGAAGTAGATGAGCGTCGGCTTGCCCTTGGTCGCCTCGCGGAAGTCGTACGACTTCCCCTTGGTGTCCTTCAGGACGAGGTTCGGCTTCTTGAACGGTGTGTCGAGCACGGTCGCGGCTTGGGTCTTCGGCTCGGCGGAGACATCGGCGACGGACTTCGCCGAGTCGTCGCCGCCACTGCCGCAGGCGGTCAGGGTGAGTGCCAGAGCCGCGACGAGGGCGGCGGCGGAAGCCACTGCCTTCTTGCGGGAGGTCACTGTTTTCGTACGCATGGGGATATTTCCTGGTCGTGGAGTACGGGCACCGGACACGCGGGCCGGGGGTGTTTCCCGGCCGGCGTGTCTGGGGCGCCTCGGGTACGTGGTGTGTGGCGCGGTGGCGCCGTGGTGTGCGGGGCCGCAGCGCGTGAGGGGAGCGTCAGGCCGTACGGCGCCGGCCGGCCAGCACGGCGAAGGTCACCCCGGCGATGCCGACGAGAATGCCGATAAGGCCGAGGGCACGGGCGGTGGTGTCACTCGTGTCGGCGGAGGCCGTCCCGTTCTTCGCGTCGTCCTTCGCGTCGGTCGCGGCGTGGGTCGTTCCGGCCGAGGCGCCGTGCTCGTCCCCGGTGGCCGCGGTGAGCTTCAGTACGGGCGCGGGGCTCAGGGGCTCCGTCGCACCCTCCTTGGGCTCCTCGATCCAGCGGGCGACTTCCTTGTTGTCGTACGTCTGGATCGTCTTGAACACCAGCTGGTCGGCATCCTCGGGGAGTTGTCCGACGGAGAGCGGGAACTGCTGGAACTGGCCCGGTCCGATCTTGCCGCCGTCCGCGGTCCAGGTGACCTTGGACACGGCCTCGGTGATCGTGTTGCCGTGCATCTCCAGTGGCTTGGCGAGCTTGGTCTTGACGACCTCGACCTTCCAGCCCGGCACGGGCTGCGGCAGCACGGACGCCAGCGGGTGGTCGGCCGGGATGTTCACCTCGACCTTGACGGTGGAGGCGTTGTCGCGCTCGTTGGGGACCTTGAAGTTGACCGTCACGGTGCTGCCCTTGGCGGCCTCGCCCTGCGGCTGCACGCTGACATGCGCGGAGGCGGGGCCGGCCAGCAGCAGAAGGGCCGTCGCGGCGATACCGCCGGCGACGGAGACGCGGGTGACGTTCTTTACTGAGAACACAGAGCACTCCATGGTGCGAGAGAAAGTAGAGAGGGGTGATCGGACAGGGGCGCCGCGGCGGTGCGCGACGGCATCGCGACCTCACCCCGGTCCGTGTCCGATGTCCACCGGCACGCGGAAGCGCGGAGGGTGTCGCGTCAGGCCGCGAGAGCGAATACGGCCGGAGGACCGCGTCTGATCACCGTGTGCTGGAGCGTCTCACCGGCCGGTGGCGGGAGAGTGCGGTACGAGCCGCGCCGGGCGGGTGGCCGCGGCGCGGGTACGCCGGGCAGCCCGGCGCGCAGCGCCCGTACGAGGGCGAGAGCCGCGCGCAGGGCACGCAGCACCGCACTGTCGGTGACTTCACCGATGCTCTGTGTCGACAGCTGAGTGAGCCGGAGAAGCGCGAGATCCCCGCGACGCAGCAGCCAGCCCGTCGCGAGGGCGGCGAGGAGATGCCCGAGCACCATGGGGAGGGAGGGCAGCAGTCCCTCGCCGCCGGCGGCGGTGGCCGACGCGGCGGTCGAGGCCGCAGGGCCGAACGCGGACGCGATGTGCTGATGGGTACCCGTCGTCGAACCCACCGGGCTGATCCCCGCGTTGGCGACGATCCGCTGTGCGTCGATGGCGCTGAGTGAGGCGGGGCCCGGTCCGCAGACCAGTTTCGCGGCCATTCTGATCAGCGCGTCGTCCGTGCCCACCGGCACCTTGAGGTGTTGCTGACCGATGCCGAACAGGCTGTGCAGGCCGAGCTGACCACCCATCAGGGCGATGACGATGGAGCCGGTCGAGCGCGCCCGTCCGGCGAGCGGGGCGGCGACCGCGAACACTCCCAGGAAGCCGAGGAGCAGGGTCCACCAGGGGACCGGCGCGCAGGCGGCCAGTACATGCCCCGTCGCCGACAGCACGACGCAGACCGCGGTGAACACCGCGGCCCTCAGTAGCCGCGGAGCGGCTCCGGCGTACATGCGGGCGGGTCTGGACATGGCCGGGTCATCATCGCACTGCGGCCACGGGCGCTGTAGGGCAGGTCCGGAAGATCACTCTCTGCCCGATCTCTGCCCGGTCTCTGTCCAGTTTCCGTCCAGTCCCGGCCTCTGTCCGCAGACCGGGGTGGGCTGTTCCCCGTACCGCTGTGCCCCGTCCCATACACCGCGGTGCGCCACAGACGCGTCCGCCGAATGAGGGTTATCACGTCAACCGCGTGCTTACGACCGGAGGCGCGGGGCAATACGTATCGGTATGTCGAGCCTCGATATGTCGAGCGCCGGTATGTCGAGCCGCAGCCTGGAGGCTGGAGCATGAGCATCTGGTGGTCTGTCCACTTGCGGCGCGAAGCCGCGAGCGTTCCGCTCGCCCGCCGCCTTCTGCTCGGCGCCATGGACACCGCGGGTGTTGACCCGGACATCTCCTTCGACCTGTCGGTCGCGCTCAGCGAAGCCTGTGCGAACGCCGTTGAGCACGGCGGGGACGAAGGGGCCGGCGAGCCCCCGGGGGCGTACCGGGTGACCGCGTATCTGGACGGGGAGAGATGCCGTATCGAAGTGGCGGACTCGGGCCCCGGCTTTCCCGCCCGACGGGTGGTGCGGCCTACGGCCCCGCCCGCGCTCACGGCCGAGAACGGCAGGGGGCTGGGGCTGATCGAGCAGCTCGCCGATCATGTGCAGTTCGGGAACGGGCCGGGGCGCGGCGCGGTGGTCAGCTTCGACAAGATCCTGAAATGGCGCGAGGGCGCCCTGCTCAGAGCCATGTGAACTCCGAGCGGAACGCCCTCCACCAGAATTGGGCCCAGGATCGGGCCCGGGGACCAGGCCCAGGGGCCGGCCCCTGGGGATCAGGCTCAGGTCTGCTTGAGCGCCGCCATCCAGGACTCGACCTCGTCGGCCCGGCGCGGCAGCGCGTCCGACAGGTTCCGGTTCCCGTCCTCCGTGACGAGGATGTCGTCCTCGATCCGGACGCCGATGCCGCGGTACTCCTCGGGCACGGTCAGATCGTCGGCCTGGAAGTACAGCCCCGGCTCCACCGTGAGGCACATCCCCGGCTCCAGCGTCCCGTCCGCGTACGCCTCCCGGCGCGCGGCCGCGCAGTCGTGGACGTCCAGACCGAGCATGTGACCGGTGCCGTGCAGGGTCCAGCGGCGCTGGAGCCCCAGCTCCAGAACCTTCTCGACCGGCCCCTCAAGCAGCCCCCACTCGACCAGCTTCTCGGCGAGGACCCGCTGCGAGGCGTCGTGGAAGTCGCGGTACTTCGCGCCCGGCCGCACCGCCGCGATGCCGGCCTCCTGGGACTCGTACACCGCGTCGTAGATCTTCCGCTGGATCTCGCTGTAGCGGCCGCTGATCGGCAGGGTGCGCGTGACGTCCGCGGTGTAGAGCGTGTGGGTCTCCACGCCGGCGTCGAGCAGCAGCAGATCGCCGGGGCGTACGTCACCGTCGTTGCGCACCCAGTGCAGGGTGGTGGCGTGCGGTCCCGCCGCGCAGATCGAGCCGTAACCGATGTCGTTGCCCTCGACGCGGGCGCGCAGGAAGAACGTGCCCTCGATATAGCGCTCGCTGGTGGCCTCGGCCTTGTCGAGGATCTTCACGACGTCCTCGAAGCCCCGGACGGTGGAGTCCACGGCCTTCTGCAGCTCACCGATCTCAAACGCGTCCTTCACGGCGCGTGCCTCGGAGAGATGGACGCGCAGCTCCTCGTCGCGCTCGGCGGTGACCTTGTCGGTCAGCGCGGCCTCGATGCCGGCGTCGTGTCCCCGGACGTTGCGGACGGGGCCCGTGGCGTCCTTGAGGGCGGCGGGCAGTTCCCGTACATCCTTCGCGGGGATGCCGAGCAGCTGCTCGGCCTCGGTGAGGGAGTGCCGGCGGCCGACCCACAGCTCGCCCTGGCCGTCGAGCCAGAACTCGCCGTTCTCGCGGTTGGAGCGCGGCAGCAGATAGACGGTCGCGTCGTGCCCGTCCTGGTTGGCCTTCGGCTCCAGTACGAGGACGCCGTCCTGGGTCTGGTCGCCGGTGAGGTACGCGTACTCCGTGGAGGTGCGGAAGGCGTACTCGGTGTCGTTGGAGCGGGTCTTGAGGTTGCCCGCGGGGATCACCAGGCGTTCGCCGGGGAAGCGCGCGGAGAGCGCGGCGCGGCGGGCGGCGGTCTCGGACGCCTGCGCGATCGGCTCCAGGCCGTGCAACTCGGTGTCGGCCCAGCCTGACTTCATGTTCTCTGCGAGCTCATCGGACACGCCCGGGTACAGACCGTTCTTCCTCGGCTTGATGGATGCTTCTTCTGTCTCAGGGGTCTCCGGCTCCGGGGTCTCCGGTGTGAGCTCCTCAGCCACGTCTTCTCCTCATACGACTACGGATCTGGACCATCTTTTCCATCGTATGTGCGAGAGGAGGAAGGCTCCGGCTCTCTGTGAGGAATCCGTCATGATCACTCAAAGCGGGCGGCGAGGAGCACGAAGTCCTCGGCCTGCTCCGGGGGACGGGGAGCGTTCGCGAGACCGGCCGTCCCCGTTCCCGTGGGCTCGAAGGGACTGGGACCGTGACTGGGACCGGGACCGGGACCGGCGGGCAGCAGGGCCCGCAGTACGTGGTCGGCGACCGCTCCCGGATCGTCCCTGGCGGTCGCGGGGACACTCGCGGCCGCTGTGTGCAGCCGGGCGAAGGCCTGGTCCATGGGCTCGCCCGTACGGCGCAGCAGCCCGTCCGTATAGAGCAGCACCGTTTCTCCGGGGGCGGTCACCAGCTCCACGCTCGGCGCCTGCCAGCAGGAGAGCATTCCGAGCGGCGCGGAGAGCGATGTCTCGACGAACTCGGTGCGCCGGTCTCCGACGACCAGTGGGGGCGCGTGCCCGGCTCCGGCCAGTAGGAGCGTGCGCCGGGCGGGTTCGGCGTACGCGAAGAGCGCGGTGGCCGTACGCGCGGGCTCGGTCAGCCGTAGCAGCAGTTCCAGATCGGACAGGACGGCGATGGGGTCCTCGCCCTCCATGACGGCGTACGCCCGCAGGGCGGCGCGCAGCCGTCCCATCGCGGCCATCGCGCCGGGCCCGGAGCCGCTGACCGAGCCGACGGCGAGGCTGAGGGCGCCCTCGGGGAGCGGCAGCGCGTCGTACCAGTCGCCCCCGCCGCTCGCCGCGGTGCGGTGGCGCACGGCGAGTTGTACGCCGGGCGTCCGGGGCAGCCGGCCGGGCAGCAGCTCGTGGGTGAGGGCGGTCACGTGGGCGCGGGCCCGTTCCAGCTCCAGCAGGCGGGCGAGGTGTTCACCGGCGTAACGGACGTAGAGACCGATCAGATGGCGCTGTCGTTCCGTCGGCTCGGTGGGTTTGTCGTACAACCAGACGGCGGCACCCCAGCTTTGCGGGACGAGAGGGCTCGCCCGGAGGTGCCGTGCGGGGGTCGCCCCTGGTGCCACCGGCCAGCAGCGGTACGGCGTAACTGGCGCCCAGGCCGAGCCGTGCGGCCACCTCGCGCTGGCGCGGGTCTGTCTCCGTACCTGTCTCCGTACCTGTATCTGTACCGGCGTCCGTACCCGCGTTCGTATCCGCGAGCAGATCGGCGACAGCCACCGGTTCGACCGGTCCGTCGGGACTACCGGGGCTGTCAGGGCTGTCGAGGAGTCTGCCGTAGGAGGTGGCTCGGCGCGGCACGGTCTCCAGAAAGCCGAGATCGGCGTGGCTGAGTCCGAGCCCCAGGGTGGTGACAGGACCCAGACCGTCGGCCGGTTCGAACAGGACCAGACCCCGCCGCGCGCCGACCAGGGCGGCGCCGGCGCGCAGCAGTTCATGGAGCGCGCTGTCCAGGGAACGGGTCCTGGCCAGGCCTTCGGTGAGTTCGTGGAGGGTGGTGAGATCGGAGACCCAGCCCGCCAGCCGGTCCTGGATCAGTGCGCCCGGCACGGACGGAAGGGCGTCGAGGGGCGAGGCAGTCTGCGTGGGGGCAGGGACCGCGGAGTTGATTCCAGCCACTTTCGGCATGTGCGGAGCGCTCATGGCAGCCGACTTCCGAGACGGAGCATTTCACTGAATAGCATCGCAAACCCCCATGTTATTCTGCGCAGCTATCAATAGATCCACATCTACACGCACAACTGATGCGATGTCCAGCATTGTCCTGGAGGAACGACAGGTGTCTGTGAGACGCCGAACTTGGCCAAAAAATGACCGTGGTGATGTGGTTTTGCGGTCGACTGAGGGCGCTCAACTGGGAGTCCTTCAGAGCTGAGTTCGAGTACGACCCGTGTGGAGCGTCATTCCGAACGTGATGGGTACGTAAACGGTGACGGACAGGGGCAGTTGGGACCGCCTCGGAACCTGCCGACGGGCTTGGGCGTCTTAACCGCCGTAGCCCGCGCCCATCCCCCGGAGTGGCGGGAAGAGTACAGCGGTACGGCAGCGGGACAGTAAGTGCCATGCGCACGCCACCCCTCGCCACGCGTTTAATGAAGACAGTCCGAGTTCGGTTCAGGGACGGTGCGACGCACCACGGACCGAGGAGGTCTGTTCATGCCTTGGGCAAGGGGCGGCCACGCGTCGAAATGTACGCACGGTGAAGTGATGCACACACATGGTGTCAGTGTCATGTGGACCTCGGCGTTCAACGGAAAGGAACGAGCGCTCATGCGCGAGATCCTCGGAAGGCGACGCAGGCTCCGGTTCCGGCGCAAGGGGAGGGCTGCCCAACTCGACGCGGCGCTCACCTGCGCCACCGCGTGGAGATGGCCCGTACTGCCGGGCGCCGGACTCAAGTCGGCCGGTGGACGCGGGACGCGCGGCCACGGCTGCGCCTGCCCCGACCTCGAATGCGTCGTGCCCGGCGCGCACCCCTTCGATCCGGGGCTGCTCGCCGCGACCACCGACGAGCGAATGGTGCGCTGGTGGTGGGGCAACCGCCCCACGGCCCCGATCGTGCTGGCCACCGGCGGCAGCGCGCCGTGCGCGGTGAGCCTGCCCGCTGTCGCCGGCGCGCGTGCGCTGGTGGAGCTGGACCGGATGGGCATGCGGCTGGGGCCGGTTGTCGCGACCCCGACCCGCTGGTCGCTGCTGGTGGCTCCGTACAGCCTCGAACAACTCGGTGAGCTGCTCTACAGCAAGGACTGGGTGCCCAGTTCGCTGCGGTTCCACGGCGAGGGCGGCTATTTGGTGCTGCCGCCGTCCGAGGCGGCAGGCGGCCAGGTGCGCTGGGAGCGGGCGCCTCTGGAGGGTTCGGCGGCGCCTTGGCTGCCGGATGTGGAGGCGGTCGTGGACGCGCTCGTCGAGGCGAGCACGAGCGCGCCGGACGGCGGCAGCAGGCTCGCGTACTGACGGCTCTTCGCGCTCTGGTCCGGTCCGGTCAGCTCTGATCCCGACCGGACCCGACCGGATCCGACCGGACCGGCCCCGAACGGATCGACCGGACCGGGGCGGATCAGACAGCGGCGCGTTCACGCTCTGTCACTCATACGGGTGCGAGTAGGACCGAGTTGCGGGGGAATTGGGCGCGCGGGGTCAGTAGGCCCCTCATTCCGTCGATATCTTCGGCCCACCGTCAGCAATTCCCCGGCAGTGACAGGTGGGCCCCACCATGAATCTCCGCATGATCGGGCTCGCGGCCGTTGTGGTGTTCACCGCATTGCTGCCGCTCGCCGCCTCCGCCGGCCCCGTGGACGGCCCATGGTCCGACACGGGAGGGGCGACGGGAGCGACGAACGGCACGAGCGCGATGGGCGGCAGAGAGGGCGGACCGGCGGGCGGAGCGGTGAGCGGCGTGGCGGGCGGAGCGGCCGGGCTCCTTGCGGATGCGAAGACGGGGTTTTCGTCCGTGTCCGGAATTAAAGGGTCCGCGACGGCTGGGAGCGCCGGGAACGCTGTGGCCGCCGGTGCGCGTGATACGGACGCTGTGGCACGTACGACCGAGCGATGCGGGCCCGAAGTCGCCTCTCCCGAGGGAATCGAGGCGCAGACCTGTGTCCTGAGCGCGGCACGCGGCAGAGACGGCAGGCCCGACACCTGGGCGCGTACCTACTACGGCAATGAGACGGGTGGTGAACTGCTCGCCGTACTGAGCCTGATGGGGCCCTACGGACGGACCGTACAGACCCGCTGCCCGATCGACGCCGACGACGAACCGGCGATCTGTGAGACACCGCGCGAGCCGTCCCGGGGCGAGCACGCCGCGTACATGGCGGTGGCGGAGTTCTCCGCGCCCGCGAACAGTGGGAACGCCAGGAACGATGGGGAGACCGATGGACAGATCGATGGACAGACCGATGGGGAGATCAAGGGCGACGGTGCGGAGATCGAGCCGCTGCTGCTGAGGTCCGGGAGCAATTCTCCGGCCCCGGCGGCTCGTTGACACGCCGGGGGCGTCCGAGAACGCGGACGCCCGGTCGCTGGCGACGGGGGATGCACCAGCGACCGGGCTTCTAGAACGGTAACAAGAGATCGGCGGTTAGCAAATTCGATCCGGTGTATTCGGACAATGAATTACCTGCCGGTAGAGGAAGTTGTGACAGGTGTCACCGACTTCAGTGGAACGCGTCACACTCCGTTGGGACTCTCAGCTCAGCGTCACCTGGCGGTTGGTGAGCCCGCCGCGCGCCCGGCGTTCGTCCCCGGTCAGCGGCGCGTCGACGGCGAGCGCCGCGGCGAGCCGCTCGGCGAACTCCGCCGCGGGCTTCTCGCACTCCTCCGCCCCCATCGCGCTCGGCAGGTCCCACACCGGCACCGTGAGCCCATGTGCCCGGAAGGAGCCGACCAGCCGGGTGCCCTCACCAAGGCTTGATGTGCCCGCGGCGTGCAGCCGGGCGAGCGCGTCGAGCAGCTTCTCCTCGGGGTACGGCATGACCCAGCGGAGGTGGTTCTTCTCCGGCGTCTCGCACCAGTACGCGGCGTCCGTACCCGAGAGCAGCGCGGTGGGGATGGCGGCGGCGTTGGCGCGCTCCAGGGAAGCGGTCACCTCCGCCGAGGCGTTCTGCGCGTCCGGGACCCAGAACTCGAATCCGGAGTGGACGACCGGCGTGAAGGCGGCGTCGGGGGCGAGCAGGTCCTGGAGGCGCGGACCGTCGGCGGGCACCCGCTCGGCGGCCACCGGGTTCCCGGGCTCGGCGGTCAGCGCACGCCGGAGCGTGTCGGCGAGATCGCGGCTCAGGTCACCGGACGAGGTGTCGTTCTGGAGTGCGAGCAGTACGGAGCCGTCGTCGCGGCGCAGTGCGGGCCAGGCCATCGGCAGGACCGTCGCGAGGGTTACGGACGGAACTCCCTCGGGCAGTCCGTCCTTCAGGGTCAGCTCGGCGGTCGCGGCGGGCACCAGCTCGCGCAGCGCGACCCAGTCGCACTCACCGGCGAGGCCCTCGAAGGGGCGCTGGACCAGCTCGGTGACGGCGTGCGCGGCGGCCCGGCCGTGACAGGCCTTGTAGCGACGGCCCGAACCGCACGGGCAGGGCTCACGGGCCCCCACCACCGGAATAGGTCCGTCCTTGAGTTGAGCCTTCGCGGCCTTCGTCTGGGGGCGCTTCTTGGCCATGGTGTGGCTTTCTCCCGGTAGCGGCGATGCGGTGTCGGCGCGAGCCTAGCCGTACGGGGATTGCCGGGGGCGCGCTGCGGCCGCGCGAACGGGCGAGGCGGGAGGACGGCGGGGCGAAGGGGTGACGAGGCGCAGGAGCGGCGGGGGAAGACCGACCGAGCGCGGGAGCGGCGGGGGAAGCACCGACCGGGCGAAGGAGTGGCGGGGCGGTGAGACCACGGCGTTGACGAAGCCGGTCTCCCCGGGTCCTCCCGGCAGCCCCTCCGTCGGCTCTCCGCCGCCCCCCGTCAGTCCCCGTCGGCCCCCGTCAGTCCCTTTCCTCCAAGACGTCCGCGAGACCCAGCCCGTTCAGCCCGTCCAGTCCGTCGAGGCCTTCCAGTGCGTCCAGCCCGTCCAGTCCATCCAGTCCGTGCAGTCCGTGTCCGTCCAATTCCTCCGGACCGTCGCGCCTCTCCAGCCCCTGGCGAGGGGATGTGACGCGCGTAGCGAAATTGTCGCGGCGCTGCTCATCCGTAACGATGACCCACACCGTGACTTCTCCGGAGGCGCTGTCCCGTACCCCCCACTCCTGGGCGAGGGCCGTGATGATGTTCAGCCCGCGCCCGCCGCGTGCCGTGACCGAGGGTGTGGCGGGGATGGGCCGCGTAGGACCACCGCCGTCCGTCACCTCGACGGTCAGCCGGCCCGCCTTGTCGACGCGCCAGGCGGCACGTATGTCGCCGTCACCGATCTCCGTACGCCCCAACGGTCTGCCGTGCCGACAGGCATTGCTGAGAAGTTCGGAAAGGATCAGTACGGCGTCGTCCACCACCGAGTCCGACATCCCGCTGCGCCTCAACTGCTCGCGCATCCGGTGTCGCGCTTCACCCACGCCCGCAGGGCCATGGGGTACGGCCATGCACGACGACGTGGGCACTTCCTGTGCCACCACAAACGCCACCCCCGAGACCTCCTTTGCCCCACGCCACGGTGTGAATGCCCCAATGGCCTGGACCGGAAACCGGCCAGAGGAAGGCCATTGACGCACTCGTGACGTTCGAACACGGAACGAACGCGCCGGTGCGCTCTTCGTCGCTGTCCGTGAGCTGGAGTCGGGAGATGTCAGGCAAGACGGCCCAGCTGGGACAGGACCTGTTTGGGGCGGTTGGTGATGATCGCCTCCACTCCGAGGCGGACGCAAAGATCGACATCTTCCGGCTCATTCACAGTCCAGACATGGACACGGTGGCCCGCCCTGTGCAGTCGGGCGATATAGCCGGGGTGGTTACGGACGATCCGCATGCCGGGACCCGCGATCCTGGCCCCGGCGGGAAGCCGTCCGTCGCGCAACCGGGGTGAGACGAACTGCATCAGATAGACCGTCGGCAGCTGGGGCGCGGCGGAGGCGATCCGGTGCAGTGAGCGCGCCGAGAAGCTCATGATCCGTACGGCCGATTCGTCCGGAACGGGTCCGCCCGGCGCGGACCGGCCCCGGAAGGACTCACCCGGCGCCGCGCCGCCCAGGACGCGGCCGCCCCGCGTGGGGGCACCCGGGGTCCGGCCGCCGTGCGTGGGGTCGTCCAGTCCGAACCGCTTCAGCAACTGCAACAGCCGCTCCTCCACCTGCCCGGCCCACCGGGTGGGGTGCTTGGTCTCGATGGCCAGCTGGATGGGGCGGCCGGCGTCCGCGACCAGTTCGAGCAGGCGCTCCAGTGTCAGTACGGAGGTGAACTCGGGATCCCGCCAGTCCGGGCTCTCCTCGCTGTCCTTCCAGGAGCCGAAGTCGAGGGTCGCGAGATCGGCGAGTTCCAGGGCGGAGACGGCGCCGCGGCCGTTGGAGGTGCGGTTCACCCGGCGGTCATGGACGCAGACGAGATGACCGTCGGCGGTGAGCCGTACATCGCACTCAAGTGCGTCCGCGCCGTCCTCGATGGCTTTCGTGTACGCCGCCAGGGTGTGCTCGGGGGCGTCCTCCGAGGCTCCGCGATGGGCGACGACCTGGATGCTGTGCTGGCGTGCTTGAGTCACCGCGTCATGGTGTCATCGTGAGGGGGTAGACGAGTGAACGGTTGGTGTCTCACGGCAGGTCGGTCCAGGTGTGTGCGTTTTGTCCGGAGTAAAGGATGGCGGACAGATGCACAGGTCCTGCTTACAGTGGCCTGACGTGCTGTGGGAAAAGCTGACCGCGGACACTTGCACAGCGGACTCTTGCCGAAGACGACGTGGAACCGAGGAGAAAGAGCTGTGAGCACTGAGAACGAGGGCAACGCGGTCCCTGCCGACCCGTCCGTACCTCCCGTGCCGGATGCCGCTCCCGAGGGCACACCCGCGTCCGCTCCGCGAGGGGCCGCGCATGAGCCGAAGGCGCATGGGCCGAGCCCCTACGAGCCGTCGCCCGCGGCACATGAGCCTGCGGCGCACGAGTCTGCCGGGCACGAGCCTGCCTCGCGTGAGCCGGCGGCGCCGACGGGCGACCGGGCGGGCCATTTCCCCGAGTCCGCCCCCCAGTACCCCTCATCGCAGTCGCAGTCGCAGTCACCGACCCCGGCGCAGCCCGGTTCGGCGCAGGAGCACGCCGCCACGCCGCCACGTGCGGCCGACGCGGGCTGGCCCCCGCCGCCGCCCGAGTTTCCCTCGTACGGCGCAGCGGGCAACGGCGGTCCGGCCTGGGGCGCCCCGGTGCCGGAACACGAGCCGCGGCCGCCGCGCAAGCGCCAGAGCGCGCTGATCACCGGCGTGCTCGTGGCCGCGCTGATCGCGGGCGGGGTGGGCGGTGGAATCGGCTACTGGGCGGCCGAGAGGAACGACGAGGGCTCGATCGGTTCGACCACGGTCTCCGCGGCGGACGCCCCGAAGGAGGTCAAGCGCGACGCCGGTACGGTCGCCTCGGTGGCCGCCAAGTCGCTGCCGAGCGTGGTCACCATCGACGCGCAGGGCGGTAACGGCGAGGGGGGTACGGGCACCGGCTTCGTCTATGACAAGGAGGGCCACATCCTCACCAACAACCACGTGGTGGCCTCCGCGGCGAACGGAGGTGACCTCACGGCGACCTTCTCCAACGGCAAGAAGTACGCCGCCGAGGTCATCGGCCGGGCCCAGGGCTACGACGTGGCGGTGGTGAAGCTCAAGGAGGCGCCCGCCGGTCTGACCCCGCTCCCGCTCGCCAACTCGGAGCAGGTCGCCGTCGGGGACTCGACGATCGCGATCGGCGCCCCGTTCGGTCTGTCCAACACGGTCACCACGGGCATCATCAGCGCCAAGAACCGCCCGGTCGCCTCGGGCGACGGCTCCGGGTCCAGCAACTCGTACATGAGCGCCCTCCAGACCGACGCCTCCATCAACCCGGGCAACTCCGGTGGCCCGCTGCTGGATTCGCGGGGCGCGGTCATCGGTATCAACTCGGCCATCCAGTCGGCGGGCAGCGGCGGCCTGGGGCAGTCCCAGGCGGGCTCCATCGGGCTGGGCTTCGCCATCCCGATCAACCAGGCGAAGAACGTGGCCGATCAGCTCATCAAGACGGGCAAGCCGGTCTACCCCGTGATCGGCGCGACGGTCACGATGGCCGAGGGCGGCGAAGGCGCCACGATCTCGGCCCAGGGCGAGGGCGGCAGCCCGGCCGTCGTCGCGAACGGCCCGGCCGCCAAGGCGGGTCTGAAGGCGGGGGACGTCATCACCAAGTTCAACGGCACCCCGATCGACAGCGGCCCCACCCTCATCGGCCAGATCTGGACCCACCGGCCCGGCGACAAGGTCACCCTGACCTACAAGCGCGACGGCAAGGAGTCCACGACCGAGGTCACCCTGGGCGAGCGCGAGGGCGAGAGCTGACGGGCGGGCTCGTACACGACACGTAACCGGACCCGTGTCCGGAGGTCGGCGGCAGGGCGTGGAGCACGCTCAGCCGCCGACCGAAGAGGCTGAGGTAAGCCCCCACCAAGGCCGACGAATCAGGGGCTCGCCAACCTCACAGCTTGCCTGTGATGACTCCGCGCCAGGTCCACCCCGCGCCCAGGACGGTGTCCTGTAGGGGGTCCTTGAGGTCAGAGCTGTCGAAGCTGAACGTCTCGGTCGCTTTGAGGCCGTTGTCCTCACCCCCGCCGAGCGTCCAGCGCTTCGAGACGGTCTGCACCTGGCCACGTTGGGCCTCGGCCGCGATCGCCAGCCTGGGGGTGTCGCCGACCCACGTGACCTCGTACTCCTGGTCGAGACAGCGGACTTCGTTCTTCTCCGGGACCAGGCGCATACGGACCTGGAACACCCGACTCACTTGTGTGCGGACGAAGAAGGTCTGCCAGGCCGGGTCCAGGATGCGCCACTCGGCCACCAGGTCGGCGCCCTCCTCGTGGCCGTCCCGGATGACGTACGGGACGTCGGGCCGGTTGAGGCCGAGCACGGCCGCGTGGACCTCAGAGGCGGGTCGGGGGGCAACACCGTCGGCGGGGCGCTTGGTTCCGGTCAGTTTGTCGAAGAGTCCCATGAGATCAAACTATGAGGAGTCGGTTTGCCGTTTCAAGGTCTGCCGCTTCCGTGCGACGAGCCATGAGGCCGTGGAGGTGTCCGGGCGGACTGTGCGCAGGAAGTCCTGGAAGTCGTCCACGACGGAGGGGTGCTGGGACGCGATGACCGTCAGGACCGGGCGGATCACTGCCTGCTCGCTCGGATCGGCGACGTCCAGCATGGACAGGCGCATCTGGGACTGGACGAGGTCGCGGGGTACGCCGCCGTTGATGGCCGAGATGGCCGAGATGGCCGAGATGGCCGAGATGGCCGAGATGGCCGAGATGGCCGGCGTCCGCGTGAAACCGGGCGCGTCCGTGGAGCCGATCTCACGGTGTCCGGCGACCCACGACCGACGTAGTGCGCGTGAGAGTCTGCTCGGCGGGGCGTGATCCCTGGTTGGACGTGGTCGGTGGAAGCGTGCCGTGGCCGTGCACCCACCATCGCGACTGACTGTCGTTTGCTGAGGTCGCGACGGGCAGTGCTCGGATCTAACGGCATCGCTGGCCGAACGCGCCGAGGCCGGCTGACCGACCGGCACACAGCCGGGGCCGCCCGATAACCAGCCAAGCCCGGAGACGGTGCGGACTGTCAAGGGTGACCGCAGGTCATCGCCCTGGCGACGCCGAAGGCGCCGTGCAACCGCGCAGGAAACGGCTCAGACGACCATGACCCGGCGCCCGCGCGTGTGACCGGCCTGGCTGTCGATGTGCGCCGCTGCGGCCTCGTCGAGCGTGTACGTCTTCTCGACCGGGATGTGGAGCTTTCCCCGCGAGATGAGGCCGGCGGCCTCGGCGAGCGCATCCGGCACGCTCCCGGCGACGCCGGAGAACCGAACACCGAGCTTCGGCGCATCGAGGTCGGCGATGGAGATCACCTTCCGCGGGTCCCCGGTCAGCTCGACGAGCTCATGGATCACACCCGAGCCGGCCAGATCGAGGGCCGCGTGGACATGGCCGAGCCGCCGCACCCGCTCGACCCAGCCCTCGCCGTACGTCGTGGCGAGGGCACCCAGGCTCCGCAGATAGTCCTGGTTCGCGGCTCCGGCGGTGCCGATCACCGTGATGCCGCAGTCGCGGGCGATCTGCAGCACCGCCGATCCGACTCCCCCGGACGCACCGCTGACCAGCAGCGTCTGTCCGGGCCGCACACCGACCTCGCGGATGATGCGCAGCGCGGTCTCCACCACGGAGGGGTACCCGGCGGCCTCTTCGAACGTCAGGCCCTCGGGCATACGGGCCCAGGCCGACAGCACGGCGAACTCGGCATAGGTGCTGGAGCCTTCGCCGAACACGTGGTCGCCGACCTCGACTTCTTCGACGCCCTCGCCGACCTCGTCCACCACCCCGGCGGCGTCCAGCCCGACTCCGGCGGGCAACTCGATCGGATGGGCCTTCAGGATCTGGCCTTCACGGACCCTCCAGTCTACGGGGTTCACGCCCGCCGCCCGCACGGCGATGCGTACCTGGCCGGGGCCCGCGTGGGGCTTCTCGGCATCTATGAGTTGCAGAACGTCCGGACCGCCGAACTCGGCGAAGCGAATTTTCTTCATGCGATGGACCGTAGCACTAACGGTTAGCATTTTGAAACCGCTATGACTTTGTATCTGATAGTGTTAGGCCATGACCGTGCCGTCCGGGCGCCGTGAGCGCAAGAAGGCCGCGACCCGCCAGAAGATCGCTGACACTGCCCTGCGGCTCTTCCTGGAACGCGGGTACGACGCGGTGGGTATCCGTGAGGTGGCCGCTGAGGCCGACGTGGCCGTCACCACGCTCTTCTCCCACTTCGCGTCCAAAGAGGCCCTGGTGTTCGAGCAGGATGAAGACTTCGAGCAACGCCTCACGCAGGCGGTCACCGGCCGGGCGCCGCACGAGCCGCTCATCCCTGCGCTCCATCACGAGATCCAGGCCCTGGTGCGACATTGCACGGCGGACAGCGCCGCGCCGATCTGGCGCATGATCGACGAATCACCCGCCCTGCGGAAGTACGAGGAGTCGATGAGGCCGCGCCACGCGGAGACGCTGGCAACGGCCATCGCCGCCGATCCCGAACTGTCACAGACCGCAACGGCGAGCCGGACGATCGCGAGGTTCGTGATCGACGCCTATTCGCTGGCCCGCGAGGCGGCCGATCCGGAGGCCGCGGTGGACGAGATCTTCCGGATGATCGAGGCAGCCTGGGAGGTCACCTGCCCTTCTCGACGTGCGTGAGGAACTGTTCCTCCAGTGAGGACAGGGGCCGGTCGGGGATGACGAGCTTCGCTTGGCTGTCGGGACGGTCTTGACTTCCCGGACACGGCGTTCGGCGCGCTTGACCGTGGACCAGCTCCAGCGGCAATCCGTTGCGCTCTGCTCAGCCTTGGGCGGCCACTCTCCGCCGACGTGTCGTCGACGATCTTGTCGTAGCCCTGGCGCGAGCGACATTAAAACTCAGTGACATTGATCAAGGCCGCAGGGCCAGAACGACTCCCGAACCCACCGGCAAACGACTCCCCTGAGAACTGATGTCCTGTCTCAACGAAGTTGGTCGCCCACGTGCTGCTGAACTGCATGGACTGGATTGGGTGAGACACATGGACCGGGTTCGTTGAAACGATCTGGTCCGCGCCTGCCGTCGGCAATCTCTCAAACCTGGGGTGGTCGGGGCTGCGCACCTTCTGCGAGAACGAGTGTCAGCAGTCCAGGAAACCGCGCGTCAAACTCGGGCCGGCGAAGCCGGTTGAGCCTGCGTGATCCCTTGTCCACCTGCTCCAGGAGTCCGGCGGCACGTAGCACCGCGAAGTGGTGGCTTGCCGTTGCCTTTGAGACCGGCAGGTCGAATGTCCCGCATGCCCAAGTGAAGTCCGGTTCACCGGCGCATTTGCGCAGGATCGAGCGCCGCACCGGGTCGGAGAGAGCATCGAGTGCGGCCTGCAGGCTCACCTCTTCCAGGTCGGCGTGGACCAGGTTCCTGACGCGCCGCGCGACCGGTTCGGCCATGGCGGATCCTTCCTCGACTTGACATGTTCGATCCTCATCGTACAGTCATAAGTGTTCGATCCGTATCTAACTCAGTGGGGCGTGCCATGCCAGCGTCGATCAACAGCGGGCCGCAGGTGGCGGTGGTCACCGGAGCCAGCCGGGGAGCCGGCAAGGGAATTGCCCTCGCCCTCGGACAGTCGGGCGCGACCGTCTACGTGACCGGACGCAGCCGGCAATCCTCCGACTCGCCCTACGGCGGCACAGTCGCGGAGACCGCTGCGCTCATCGACGAAGCCGGCGGCAAAGGCGTCGCGGTGGCCGTCGACCACGCCGACGATGAAGCCGTGGCGGAACTGTTCGCCCGGGTAGAACGCGATCACGGCCGACTCGACATCCTGGTCAACAACGCGGCCCAAGTGCTCAACGCCCCGCCCCCCGGGAGGTTCTGGGAACAGCCGCTGGAAGCAGCCGATCTCATCACGGTCGGCCTGCGATCGCACTACGTCGCAAGCTTCCACGCCGCACCCCTGCTGATCGCCAATGGCCGAGGACTGATCGTCAACACAGGTCACTACGGTGCTGTGGCCTACCACCTGGGCCCCGCTTACGGCGCCCAGAAGGCAGGCGCCGACAAGATGGCGGCCGACATGGCCAAGGATCTGCGCCCCCACAACGTTGCCGCCGTCTCGATCTGGATGGGCGGCCTGGACACCGAGCGCGCACGCGCGCACTTCGCAACACTGCCCGCTGAAGCCCGGCCCACCACCAGGCGCGAATCCACGCAGTTCACCGGCCAGGTGATCTCGGCCCTCTACGCGGCCGACGATCTCATGCAACTCTCCGGCAGGGCGCTGATCGGCGCTGAACTGGGAGCACACCTCGGTATCACCGACATCGACGGCAGCACCCCACTCTCCCTGCGCTACGCCCTGGGCGGACCACCCGAACTCCACCCCAGCCTGAGCTGACACCGCTCGACGGCCTCCCGACAGGGAGCATCCGGCAGACCGGAACTGACGGTGTGCGGCGGACGAAGCAGTCCGGGGCGTGGCGACGCTCCCAGTCGTCGCCGCCCAGTACCAGCCCGGGAAGTGACTCTCGCTGCGCGACCAGCGAAACGGGTACCGAACCTGCCTTCTCGAACCGACTCGTCACGCAGTCCCGCAGCGGACGCCGACGGCGTCCACGTACGACATCTCTACGGACGGTTCCGCCGGTTCCACCCCAACTGGTACAGCCATCCAGCACTCGGCCGCGCGACTGGGTTCGCTGAGGCAGAAGCCCGAACGACTCGGTTCATTGAGAAGTGACTCGATTGGGTGAGACAGGACAACTGACACAGCCGGCCAACCCGGAGCCTGCGGCCACGACGCTGGTCAGAGGCGACGTTGGTCAGAAGTCCCAGGATCTGGGGCGCGTCAGCGCCTCCCACTCGGTGCGGAGCAAGGACAGGACCGCGAGGTCGTAGCGGCGTCCCCGGTGCAGGCAGGCTGAGCGGCGCACTCCCTCCTGGACGAACCCGGCGTTTGCCAGGGTGGTGAGTGCGGCTTTGTTGTCTGTGTGGGTGACTGCCTGGAGTCGGTGCGTCGGCAGTTCACCGAAAGCCAAATCGACCAGAGCGTTCAAGGCGTCCGTGCCGTAGCCCTGCCCACGGTTCTGGGGGCCCAGCATCAGATAGACCTCCGCCGTACCTTCGACCATGTCCTGGTCGAAGAGGGCGATATGGCCGATCGGCGTGCCATCGGGGAGGAGAACGATGAAGTCGTCGCGGTCCTGGTCGTTCATGTGGCGCTCGATACGTTCACGGAGGCCGGACAGCGGCTGCGGCCAGATGCCGATCTCATGAGCGGCTACCGGGTCGGACCGCCACCTGTGCACCAGCTCGGCGTCATCGACGTCGAGAGGTGAGAGACCGACTTTCTTCCCCCGCCAGCACGGCTCCCGGTCCGCCTTGGCCGCCGGCTCTTCCATCGCATCCTCGGTCACGGGCGGATGCTACGGGCCAATAGAGCTTGCGGCCACACGATTTAGTCGGTGGGCACCGCACCTCAGCCGGCACCGAACGGTATTCGTGGGAAGGGGGACTGGACCTAGCCGTGCATCGCGGTGCTGTAGACGTACAGGGCGATCACACCGGCGACACAGGCGAGTATCACCCATGAACCGAAACTGGTGTGTTTCCCACGGCCTTTGGGCCGCGCGGCCTTCCCGGACCGCTTCGACCGCTTGGGCGCTGCCCCTCCCGGCGCGACCGGTGCCACATCGGCCGCCGCCTCGGCGAGCAGGCGACGGCAGGTCGCGGCGAGCACGCCTGTACCGGCGGCGAGGGGCACCACGGCCTCGGAACGCGCCGGAGCGGTGGTGCCGCCGTCCAGGATGCGCCCCGCGCGTACGAGGACCTCGTCCCGGCCGCCCGCCGGAGCGAGGCTGATCCACCGCCGTACATGCTCGCCCCGGATGACCACGCCACCGGACCGCTCCCGGTACACGGTGTGTTCCCGCCACAACACCTCCGCCAACTCCCCGGCGATGTCTCTCAGTTGTACGCTCACAACCCCTCCCCCTTCGCCCCCCGACGAATCGAACAAGCATCGCACTCTAGCGGTAGGTGTGGAGCGGGGGTCGAGCGGTCTCCCCAGCGGCCGTGCCCGCACTCGGGAACGGATCTCGTACTACGGGAACGCATCAGCTTGCCCACACGGGAAGGGCGAGGCGGCATAGCGCGGCCTTGCGCAGCGTCGGCAGGTCGAACGAGACCGTCCTCTGTAGTACGAGGACATGGGACAGGCTCTAGTCGGTCAGTTGCGGACGGGCACCTCGTAGACGATTTCGCAGGTGGCGGTTGGGATGACGATGTCCGCCGTTTCCACCGGGCGTGCGTCGTCGCTGTAGTACGTCCGGCGGATGCGTGTGACGAGGGCGCCGCGTTGTACGCCGAGGAGCGTCGCCTCGTCGGCGTTGGCATGTCCGGGCTCCGGTTGCTCCACGACGTGGCTGACGGTGATGCCGGTCTCCGCCACGCGGTCGACCACTCCCGCGCCGGCGTGCGGTCCGCCCTCGGGAAGAACGATCAGCGTGCTGGACGTGATCTCGTACGGCTCCCAACTGGTCGACACCTCGCAACGTCTCCTCAGCGGAGTCGCCGAGCTGGGCCATACGGTCGGGAGTTACCTCGACCGTGATCTCGGCGTCCGGCCAAAGCTTGTCGAGCATGGGCACCATCCCCCGCACGACGGGCCCCTCCGCCCCCTCGACATCTCGTCCGACTCAAGCAGTTCGGGCAGTGGCCGCGCCTCAATCTCAAACGACGACTCCGCCGGCCCGGCATACGGCACGATGCTGTTCGCCCCCATGTTCGCCGAACTGGCCAGCACGAAGGTCAGCGTCTAACGGCTGCCGGAGACGGCGGCATTGACCGCCCGCACGTTGCCGCACTCGTTGAGCTGCACCTGCTGCAACAGCTTCCGGTGGAAGTCCGGCGAGGCTCGATCGCCACCACCTGGCCCTCGTCACCAACGAGCCCAGGTGCGAGGACGCTGTAGTAGCCGATGCTCGCCCCGACGTCGACGAACGCGTCACCGGGCAGAAGCCGACTCTGGATCTACCGGGCATCTGCGGCTCCCGTCCAATCGCCTCTCCGCAGGGTCCCTGCGAACGGGAACGCTCACCAAGAGAGGCAGGATTGTTCCGTCGCGTCCTGGCTGTCACTGTCACGTGTCCGGGCATGCCTCCATGCCTCTGGTCGGCCATTCGTAGACTCGCGCACGTGATAGCAGCCGCCGTTGTCAGACAGTGCCGGTAGAGTGCCTCCGCCCATTTGATGACCACCGCGTTCCGATCTGATAAAGCTACTAAGCTGTGGCAAATCGATTCATTGAACTATTCGCGCGAGTGTGCTCTAGGTCACCCAACGGCAGTGATCTGCGTCACATTTGAATGGGGAATGCCCCGGTGGGCGGGATCCTTGCCTGTTTTTGCTGATCTTGCGTGCAGTTCGACATGTGGCCCGTTGTCGCGTCTCCCATCGTCACAAGGCAAGATGGGGGCAGTCGCGGGGGCAGCGTGTGACCATCATCACTTGATGGGTGTCTGGCTTGCCTACGCTTCGGTAACCAGCATGCGGACATGATGAAGGCCCCACCCTCGCCGGCCTAGCTTTGAGTGAGGCCTTCCTTCAACCGCCGCCTGCGGCGCGGCCCCGACCGTTAGGTCGGGGCTTCGCGTTATCGGTCCATGAGGTCGCGAGTGAACCTGTAGATCACGTAGACCGGGCCGAGCAGCCGGAGCCACTTGTAGTGGCGGTCCGTCTTGCCACAATGACAGCGTCCTTCAGGCGTGTGTGCCATCAGGCCCACCCCTTCTGGTTAGGGTCCACGATCTTGTTCGTGGACTCCCGCGGGAATGGTTCACGAAAGCGATCCGGACCCTCAGGGGTGGTTTGTACCGGGCAGCTTACCCGGGCTGCGGGGTCCGTTCGGCTCGCCGACTGTCGAACGGAGGGTGGCGTATCGGGCACCGAGTGCCACGCTGTCCGACTTCAAGATCGACGCCGGCTCAATGCCGAGGTGCCGCAACCCTCTTAGCTGCGAAGGTATCTGAGGGTGCGTCTGTTGCGCGGTTCGGTTCCCGGGATCGGAGTTGTGTAAATCACATTGTGAAACCATGATTTGGGTGAACGGGCGGGCAACGAGGCGCCCGACCATCCGCTCCGTGCGCTCGCCGTGTGCCCGTTTCCAGGCAATTGTCTTCTGAGGAGCGTCCGTTCGGGTCCGCTGGTCGGGTTCAGCCCTCCCTCTGCCTTGCGACCGACTTCGCTCCTAGAGATCTGGATGACTTGGGTGTCTGGGGGACGGGTTGGGGACAGGCGAGCAACTTCTCACTGTCGCTGCGGTGTTGCTCGGTGCGTTGACGACGCATTCGCCGAAGCGAACAGTCCGAGGCGGAGATGATCGCGGAGATGGCTGAGGCTGAGCGCGACCGCGGGCGGTCGTTCGAGCAGGTCATGCTCCTCGGTGGCGACGAGGCCGCTGAGGCGGCGCACGAACTCCACGCCGCGGTTCGTGAGATCGACTGGCAGGCGACCGGGAGGCGGGAGCGGAACCGCGTCGCAGGGGCGCACAGGGGCGCGTGAGGGTCCGCTCGGCGGGGCGTGATTCCTGGCTGGACACGGTCGGCGGAAGCGCGCCGTGGCCATCCTCCGGCCAGGGCCGCACATCGAGATCGCGCAGCCGGTAGGCTGTAGCCGCTCCGTCGCTGGTGGGCGGGGCCGAGGTGGGTTGCCCGAGCGGCCTAAGGGAACGGTCTTGAAAACCGTCGTGGCAGCGATGTCACCGTGGGTTCAAATCCCACACCCACCGCAGCAGGCCGGCGTAGGCGCTGGTCGGAAGGGGTGGCTCCGGCTGAGGAGTCGCCCCTTCCGCGTTGGGCCCGGAAACCCGCGGCCACCCCCCAACCAGGCATCCTGGCCACGGACACCAGCAGACCACTCACACCACGACACCCAACCCACCACCGACGACCAGCCCCGCCGAGCATGTTCACGAGGTACGGCAGAGGGCTTGGTCGATGAGGTTGCGCAGTGCGTCTTCCTGGCGGATCGCGGTGTTCGGGTCTGCGGAGCGGCTGTGAGCCGAGACGGTGATGGCGCGCCGTCCGTCCGTGGTGACGGCGGTGCGGATGACGTAGCCGAAGCCGCTTCCTCCGTGCCCGAAGTAGCCGCCGCCGCAGGACAAGGGGGTGAAGAACAGGCCCAGGCCGTCCCGGGTGCCTGCCGGGTGGCCGCTGTCCTGCGGCACCGGGACGGTTGTCCGCATGGCAGCGAGTTCAGAGGGTCCCAGCAGCCGTCCGGTGGCCAGGGCGGTGAAGAAGCGGTTGAGATCGTGGGCCGTGCCGGTCATCGAGCCGTCGGCCCCGCTGTCGAAGGGGCGGTAGGGGATCGTGGTGTCGGTCATCGGGTCGTCCGCGGTGAACTGCTGGTAGTTGGCTGTGTGCGGATCGGGGAGGAAGGGCCAGGTGCCGGGAGTTTCCGTGCGACGCAGACCCAGGGGGCGCAGGATGCGGTCGCGGACCTGCTGTTCCCAGGAAAGGCCGGTCACCTTCTCGATGATCATTCCGGCGAGGACGTAGTTCGTGTTGGAGTAAGCCCATCGTGTTCCCGCCGGGAAAGCAGGCTCATGACGCATGGCTTTGGCGATCAGCTGTTCGGGCCGGTAGGTACGCCATCGGTTGGCGTAGTACGTCTGAGCACTGGGTTCGGGGAACACGTCGTAGATGTAGTCGTACAGGCCACTGGTGTGCTGCAGGAGGTCGCGGACCGTGATGGTCCGGCCGTCGTTGCCGGCTCCGGACACGGTGCCGGGCAGCAGTTGCTCCACAGTCCGGTCGAGGGACAGCCGCTTCTCGCCCACCAGTTGCAGCACGACGGTGGCGACGAACGTTTTGGTGGTACTGCCCAGACGTAGATAGCCGTCCATTGGGACCGGCTGGTCGCTGACCAGGTTTCCTACGCCGGACCGGGCCGTGGTGGTCCCCTGCGGAGTTTCCAGCCGGACCGACACCCCCGTGACCCCGGTGTCACGCAGTGCGTCGGCGCCGCGCTGCACAGACCAACCCGCGGCAGAAGAGCGCGGCGTGGCCGAGGACGCGGTGGACGGTAGAGCCGACACAGCCAGCGCCAGCACGGCAGTTGATAACCATAAGCGGCGAATGATCATGACTTGACGCTACGGACACCACGTGTCACCAGCCATCCAGTCCACCCCCTGACCGAACGGGTGCCAGCTGGATGGACACCAGCACCGGTAACGGGCGGAACCACCGGCCTCCCCGCGGCCCTCTTGCAGGGCCACGAAAAACATCACGGGGGCGACCGGCGGTTCCGTCGGGCTTGTGGAACGACTGCGGCTTGGGTCCTCAACTCGGCTGCCGCGAGAGGCCGTTCTTGCTCAGGAGAGTGGCGCCCGGAGGTTTGACAGGTCCCGCGGTGACGGCTGCCTTCGCCCTTTGGGCCGAGGGCGGCTTCGGCGGCGTCGGCTCCGTCGGGGTGGGGGTTGTCGGGGTGGGGGTTGTCGGCTCAATCGAGATAGGCGAGATGGTCGGCGTTTCCTCCGCGCCACTCGATGAGGAGGATGGTCGCGTCGTCGCTGGTGGTGCCGCCTCGTTCCTTTTTCAGGGCGTGGGAGAGCGCGCGCACCACCGCCCGCACCGCGGTGTGGTCACGGACGACGCGGTTGGTCCACTCGATGAGCTGTTCCTCACCGAACTGTTCCCCGCCGGCTTGGTGCTCCTCGATGAGGCCGTCGGTGAAACACAGCAACCGGTCCCCGGGTTGCAGCATCCGCTCGGTTACTTCCGGCTCCTCACCGCCGAATCCGACCGGCAACGTGGTCGGGCTCTCCAGCCGGTCCACCACGGCACGGTCACGGATCAGCAGCGGTGCCGGGTGGCCGGCATTGACCCATTGCAGCCGGCCCGTGGCGATGTTCAGACACATCATCTGTGCGGTGACGAAGTGGTCGTGGCCGAACTGTTCATTGATGGCCTTGTCCATGAACGCGTACACCTGGGACAGGCTGGTGCTGGCCCGTCGCGTATGGCGGTAGGCGCCGATGGCCACCGTCGCCATGGTCGCCGCGTCCAGACCGTGGCCCATCGCGTCGATCATGGCCACATGAAGGATGTCGCCGTTGAGCGCGTAGTCGAAACTGTCGCCGGCCACGTCGTACGCGGGCTCCAGGATGCCGGCCACCTCGACCTGCGGAACGGTCATCGACAGCGGGGGCAGCAACGACCACTGGATCTCCGCGGCCACGCTCATCGGAACCCTGCGCCGGGCCTGGAAGAACAGGTCGGTGTAGGCGTCCTTGGTGACAATCATGTCTGCGACCAGACCGGCGAGTCTGCGCTGCAACCGCCGATCGTCGTCATCGACCCCGTCCAGGGTGACGGCCATCACCCCGATCTGGTCACTGCCGTCCAGCAACGGCAGATACATCCGCACATCGCCGTCCTGCGACACCTCTACCGTTCTGCGGCTCAGGAACGCCTCGCCGGCGGGCGAGCCCTCGACCGGCTCCGGGGCACCGACCATCAGCCGCCGGCCCGGCAGCGGCACCATCAGCATCTGCTCGTAGTCCTGCAAGAGGATCGACAGGTCCCGGCCACCCACCCTGGCCACCTCTTCCGCAACGAGCGGGGCGATCAACTGCGGCGGCATCTCGTGCGCCCGGTCCAGCAGCACACCCAGCAACCGCTCACCAAACCCCTCGGACCGGTCCACCCCGGACTTGCCCGGCTTCCGCCCGCCTTCGGTCATCGCTGCTTGCGTCCCTTCGTACAACGGCATGGGAACTCAGTGGGCGGTTGTATCCATGAGGCGGTCGCGGGCGGCGTGGTGCTCGGCTTCGTCGGTCCGGAGCCGGTACGAGGCGGTGCCGGCCAGAGTGTGGAGCGGTTTGTGCCTTTCTCGGCTTCGGTGCTCTCAGCACCCCGAACACACGGGGCTCCGCGCACGGCAGTGATCAACCCGCACACCCTGACACCGCCAACCGGCCCAACGAACCGATTACGCCAGCGGCGGCATGTCGCAACCGGTCAGAACAATTGGCATGCATGGTCTCCCGCGCGAACGGGTCCGCCGTTCGGCGACGTACGTGCCCGATCCCGTACGGCCCGCCAACACGCCCAGTGAGATCAAGAGTTCCCGCGCGCGGCGATTGACCCTCTCGCCGCCCCGCGTTCCTGTGTCAGTCGCGTTCCACGAGGATGGGTGTTCGTTGCGTTGAAGTGGCCGTGATCAGCGGAAGCGGCCGTGACTAGCGATCGGTGGATCAGTGATCAGCCCCCGCGCCATTCAGAGGCGAGAGAGCGGCAGCGCTCCGCCGAGTCAGGTCTGGTACACGTCGTACGGTTCCAATACGTGCCTTGAGCGGCTTTCGTGCTACATCGCCGGCGGACGGCCGCCGGGCGCCGCCAGGTCGTACCCCGGGTGCAGGGACAAGAGTCTGCCGGGGGTCTCCGTGCCGGTGGAACTCGACGGTGTCATGTACTTCGCCACCGAGTCGCTCGTGTGGGGAGGCGGGAGGGCCTTCTACGACCCCGGCGTCAGGGGCAGGGTGCTGGCGAGGGCGCACCTTGTCTCGGTCGGGCAGTTCTCGGATATCGCGGCACAGGAGATGTACCGGGAGCCGGGGGTTGATCTCGATCTGACGGAAGTGTTGAGCGACGGGCGGGTGACGCTCGGGAACGGGCGGTACGAGACGCTTGTTTGCCCGGGGGCGATGGACGGGGTTCCGGTGCTTACCTTCACCGCTCCGTGGAGCGTCAACGAGCTGGAGTGGAACGCGCCCTCGGCGCCCTACCTGAGGCTGGTGGGTTCCGGCCTGCTGGAGGCGGGTGCCTGGGATGTGGACACCATCGCGCGCTATCTCGCTGCGTGCCCAGGTGCGGCCGGCCGGTGGAACGCGCGTGACGTCGCGGACCTGATCGCTATGTGAGGGGTGGCCGGTGCCGTCGGGTCAGGGGCCGGCGACGAGGCGGGCGGCCGAGGCGATCGTCGCGCGGGCTTCGTGTTCGGTCAGGCCGGTGTGTACGGCGGCGTCGACGAGGGGTTCCGTCAGCGTCTCGCCGAAGCCGTGTTCGTACGCGCGGCAGGCGGCCCAGAACAGCCGGGTGTTGCGCTGGCCCGCGTGCGCCGCCCGTACGAACTGCACCAGGCCGTGGCCGCGCGCGGGCTGTTCCTCGGCCACGCCGGAGCGGTGCCGGTGGTGCTGAGGGCGGCTAGGGGGCGCAGGGGGTGCGAGCAGGCGCAGAAGGGCGCGGGGGCAAGGCGCGGGCGCCAGATCGGCCGTACCTGGGGCCGGTCGGTAGGCGCCCCGCGCCGTGACCGAGCCTGGGCCCACGAGATAGCCGCCGGCGCCGCGTACGTCGATGCCCGGGGCGAGCCGGCTCGCGGAGTTCGGTACGACGACGTTGGGCGGGCCTGTGAGCCAGATGTGGCGGCCACCGCTGGGGGTGAGGACCACCACGGTCTCCGGGAGCGTGAAGAGGTGCTGGAGTGCCAGCTGCTGAAGCGCGGCCACCGAGTCGGGGGGTGAGTCGACGGGTGAGTCGACGGGTGAGTCGACGGGTGAGTCGACGGGTGAGTCGACGGGTGAGCCGACGGTTGAACCGACGGGTGAGTCGAGGGTCGAGAACCGGTTTGAGGTCGGCGCCGTTTCGGAGGCCGGTCCTGCCGCTTCCGAGGGCGGCCCTGAGGTGACGTCCAGGTCTATGCCGATGAGGTGGTGCGGTGGCCGGCCGCAGGCGATGCCGTAGCCGGTCGCCCAGGGTGCGGCGGCGAACAGGGCGCGTACGCCGGTGGGATCGGTGGTGGCGTCGTGCACGCCGTGGCCGGGACGCCCGCACTCGCCCCGGCAGAGAACCGGCTCGGGCTCGCCCCTGTGCGGTGAGCGCAGCGCGGGGAGCTTGGTGGGGGACAGCGGGAAGACGGGGAGCCCACGCTCGGCGGCGGACAGCGCGTGTGCGAGGGCCAGGGTGGCGGTGTGCCGGGCGGTGATGGCCATGGGTCTATGTTCGTACAAGTGTTCGGGGAAGGGAAGAGGAGTGGTTCGAGGAGGGAGGGTGAGGGGGGTGCTGAAACGCTTCTTCCCTTGTGGCGGAAGGGCTCGCGATTTGGATCCCAGCACCTTGGCGAGGGCGGATCCGGGCTTTGGGGGCGCATTGGTGGTTTATCGACATGTCCTCACGCTTGCGAGGGAATCAGGCCCTCCGGGCTGGTTCGCGGGGGATTCGGTGGGCAATTCTGAGGTCGCGACGTCGTCACCGCGACCGAGACAGTCGGCCAACTGCCTCGGAAACAAGCTGTACTTCATGGTTCCTGGAGGAAATGTCATGGCAAACTTCCGTACCGCCCGTGCCTTCGCCGCTGTTGCCGCGCTGCCCCTCGCCGCCGCGCTCTTCACCGGGGTTGCTCAGGCCGACAACGGCGCCTTCTCCGGCGCTGGGTCGAACGCGACCGTGGCCACGATCAGCGGCAGTGGAGTGGGCGGACACAACCTCGGCAACTCGACGACGACGCAGCAGGTAGCGACCGGCGCCGGGGCATCCAATCAGAACAACACCGCGAATGTGATCGGTTCGGGCTTCACGACGATCGACCAGTCCAACGAGAACGTCGCGGTGACCTTCAACAACCTCTGGTGGTGAAGTGCGGCCCGACGGGGGCGTGACTGAGGGGTGAGATACGTTCTGCGCGGCGGTACTCCGGTGCCGTCGCGCAGGACGCCTTTCGCGTTCCCCCGTGTTCCTCGCGCTTCTCGCGTTCCCCCGCGTTCCCCCGCGTTCGCCCGCGCTTGTCGGCGCCGACGGACTCCACGTAACTGATCGCTCTCGTACGGTGGCGGACCCGTCCTCCCATGGGGTGACCCTGACGACCTCCCGGACCGCTCCTCCACCTACAGGAGGTGACGGCGGCACCCTCACTACACCCTGAGGCGGAGACCGCTTCGGGACCTGGGGCCGATCCCCCGAGGTGGCCTCGCTCCTAGCGTTGAGCCATGACCACGCCTGTCTGCACGAGCGCCTCTCAAGCCGCCAAGCCGGCCGCGCACTCGTCGCATCCGAGCCACCCGCCTGCCGCCGGCGGCAGCGCCCATACGAGCCACAGTGCCCATACGGGTCACGGCGCCCACGCCGGCCCCGCGGGCTTCTCGCCGTACCCGCCCTTCGCGTCGTTCTCCTCGTACGTACGGGCGCGGGGGCCCGTGCTGCTGCGTACGGCGCGCTCGCTCACCTCCAATCCGTGCGACGCGGAGGACCTGCTGCAGACGGCCCTCACCAAGACGTACGTCGCCTGGGACCGTATCGAGGACCATCGGGCACTGGACGGTTACGTCCGCCGCGCCCTGCTGAACACCCGGACCTCGCAGTGGCGCAAGCGCAAGGTCGACGAGTTCGCCTGCGAGGAACTGCCCGAGCCCGCCGGTCAGCCGGAGCCCGATCCGGCCGAGCAGCAGGTGCTGCACGACGCGATGTGGCGTGCGGTCATGCGGCTTCCCGACCGCCAGCGGGCCATGGTGGTGCTGCGTTACTACGAGGATCTCAGCGAGGTCCAGACCGCCGAGGTGCTCGGTGTCTCGGTCGGTACGGTCAAGAGCGCGGTGTCCCGCGCGCTCGGAAAGCTCCGCGAGGACCCGGAGCTCTCGCCCGTCCGCTGATGGCCGGGCTTACACCGGGCCTACAGCAACTCCCGCGACCCCGGTCAGCCGAGGACTTCGACTTCCGAGCCTTCGACTTCCGAGCCTTCGACTTCAGAGACTTTGACTTCCGACCGCGGTTTCTACTCCCGGGTAGTGACATACCGCGCGGTACGTGCGCAGAATCTCCGCAACCCTTTTCTGCCATGTAGCGCAAGCGCCCACCGGGAGGACGCCGTGCTGAGCACCATGCAGGACGTACCGCTGACTGTGACCCGCATCCTGCACCACGGGATGACCATCCATGGAAAGTCGCAGGTCACGACCTGGACCGGCGAGAGCGAGCCGCAGCGCCGCAGCTTCGCCGAGGTCGGCGCCCGCGCCACGCGGCTCGCGAACGCCCTGCGCGACGAGCTCGGTGTCGTCGACGACGAACGTGTCGCCACCCTCATGTGGAACAACGCCGAGCATGTCGAGGCGTATCTCGCGATCCCCTCGATGGGCGCGGTCCTCCACACCCTCAACCCCCGGCTCCCGGCCGAGCAGTTGATCTGGATCGTCCAGCACGCGGCCGACCGCGTGATCCTCGCGAACGGGTCGCTCCTGCCGCTGCTCGCCCCGCTCCTCCCGCATCTGCCGTCCGTCGAGCACGTCATCGTCTCCGGTCCCGGCGACCGCGCCCCGCTCGCCGGGGCGACCGTACGGGTGCACGACTACGACGAGTTGATCGCCGGCCGCCCCACCACCTTCGACTGGCCCGAGCTGGACGAGCGGTCCGCCGCGGCCATGTGCTACACCTCCGGCACCACGGGTGACCCCAAGGGCGTCGTCTACTCCCACCGCTCCATCTATCTGCACTCCATGCAGGTCAACATGTCCGAGTCGATGGGGCTGACGGACAAGGACACCACGCTGGTCGTCGTCCCGCAGTTTCATGTCAACGCCTGGGGCCTGCCGCACGCCACCTTCATGACCGGCGTCAGCATGCTGATGCCCGACCGCTTCCTCCAGCCCGGTCCGCTCGCCGAGATGATCGAGCGCGAGAAGCCCACGCACGCCGCCGCGGTCCCCACCATCTGGCAGGGGCTGCTGGCCGAGGTCACCGCCCGGCCGCGCGATCTGACCTCGATGGCCCGCGTCACCATCGGCGGCGCGGCCTGTCCGCCCTCGCTGATGGAGGCGTACGACAAGCTCGGGGTACGGCTCTGCCACGCCTGGGGCATGACGGAGACCTCGCCGCTCGGCACGATGTCCAACCCGCCCGCCGGGCTCACCGCCGAGGAGGAGTGGCCGTACCGCATCACGCAGGGCCGCTTCCCTGCCGGTGTCGAGGCCCGGCTGACCGGACCCGGTGGCGACTGCCTGCCATGGGACGGTGAGTCGGCCGGCGAACTGGAGGTACGAGGTCCGTGGATCGCCGGGGCGTACTACGGGGGCGCGGGCGGTGAACACATCAAGCCCGCGGACAAGTTCAGTGCGGACGGCTGGCTCAAGACCGGCGACGTGGGGAGCATCAGCCCGGACGGCTATCTCACGCTCACCGACCGCGCCAAGGACGTCATCAAGTCCGGGGGCGAGTGGATCTCCAGCGTCGAGCTGGAGAACGCGCTGATGGCCCATCCGGAGGTGGCGGAGGCGGCGGTCGTGGCCGTACCGGACGACAAGTGGGGCGAACGGCCGCTCGCGACGGTCGTCCTCAAGGACGGGGCGACGGCCGACTACGCGTCACTCAAGGAGTTCCTCGCCGGGAAGATCGCGAAGTGGCAGCTGCCGGAGCGGTGGACGGTGGTGTCCGTGGTGCCGAAGACGAGCGTCGGGAAGTTCGACAAGAAGGTGATCCGCAAGCAGTACGCGGACGGTGAGCTGGACGTCACCCGGCTCTAGGTCTAGGTCTAGGTCCTGTCCGGTCGGACAGGACCTGTCCCGGGAGCCGTGGCCGGCGTGGGATGGGGCCGTACGGTACGGGGCGGCGGCGTCGCGTCTCGTACGGTCCCCTCCGTACGCGCACGCGTAGAGGGGGTCCAGGTGGCCCGGGGTTCGTCCAGGACCGGACAGGACCTAGGACAGGACCTAGTTCGTTCCGATCTTCGCGAGCAGGTCCACGATCCGGGACTGCACCTCGTCGCTGGTGGAGCGCTCTGCCAGGAACAGCACCGTCTCGCCGGAGGCGAGCCGCGGCAGCTCCGTCCGGTCGATTCCCGCCGAGGTGTAGATCACCAGCGGCGTCCGGTTCAACTGGCCGTTCGCCCGCAGCCAGTCGATGATCCCGGCGCGGCGGCGGCGTACCTGCATCAGGTCCATGACCACCAGGTTCGGCCGCATCTGGCCGGCGAGGTTGACCGCTTCGTTGTCGTTGGCCGCCCGCGCGACCTGCATGCCGCGCCGCTCCAGCGTCTCCGTCAGGGCGAGCGCGATCTCCTCGTTCTCCTCGATCAACAGGACGCGCGAGGGGTGCTGTTCGCTGTCGCGCGGGGCCAGGGCCTTGAGGAGCACGGCCGGATCGGCGCCGTACGCCGCTTCGCGGGTCGCCTGCCCGAGACCCGCCGTCACCAGGACGGGGACCTCGGCGGCGACCGCAGCCTGGCGCAGTGACTGGAGCGCGGTACGGGTGATCGGTCCGGTCAGCGGGTCGACGAACAGCGCCGCCGGGAACGCGGCGATCTGCGCGTCGACCTCCTCGCGGGAGTGCACGACCACCGGACGGTAGCCGCGGTCGCTCAGCGCCTGCTGGGTGGAGACGTCCGGCGCGGGCCAGACCAGCAGCCGGCGCGGGTTGTCGAGCGGCTCCGGGGGGAGTTCGTCGTCGACGGGCCGTGGCTGGGGCCGGTTGGCCACCTCGACCGCGCCGCCGGGGCCGTCCAGCGGCTGGGGGCCCTCGGCGCCCTCGTCGGGCGCGCCGATCGCGTACGAGCGTCCCTCGGGGTGAGCGTGGGGCAGGCGCGAGCCGCCCTGCGACGCGCCCGCGCCGACGGCGGGGTGCGCCCCGGGGCCGGAGCCCGTGTGGGGGCCGGGTCCGTTCGGGTCGGGGCGTTCGGTGCCGTCGGGCGGGGTGCCCAGCTTGCGTCGACGGCCGGAGCCGAGGGACTGAGGCTGGCCCGGTGCGTGGCCGGGTGCCTGGCCGGGGGCTTGGGACTGGTTCTGCTGGTGGGGGAGCTGTTGCGCGAAGGGGACACCCTGGCCGAGGGTCCGCACGCTGAAGGCCCGCCCCTGTGTGGAGTCGGATGTGGAGTCCGGCGAGAACGGCGCCTCTTCCGGCAGGGGCTGCGCGGGCGGGAGCGGCTGATGAGCACCACGCCGGGGATTCGGTACGGCGACGGCGACGGCTGCGGCGTCGGCCGAGGACGGGGGCTGGGGCTGGGCGGAAGGATCCTCGGGCACCTCCCCCGGCGCCGGGGAGGTACGGGCAGCCGGCGGCACCGGCACGCTGCCGGTGGCGTCGCTCGGGACGGTGCCCGGCACGTTGCTCGTGGCGGGGTCGTCGGGCCAGCCCGGAGGCGCGGCCATCGTGCCGAAGCCCGAAGTCGTCGGCATTCCCCGGCCGTTGGAGGCCGGGCCAGTACCGGGCGCCGGGCCCGCGCCGTGGCCGTAACCGTGGTCCGGGGCGGACCGGCCGGGCGGGGCCGGGTCGGGGCTTCCCCAGGCGTTCGGGTTCGGGGCGTCCTCGGTCTCGGCGAACGCCCCCCTGCGCGCCGACGGCAGCGGGTGCGGCTGCGGCGGGGTGTGGTCGTCGTCCGGATTCGTCCGTACGGCGTCATGGCGACCCGGCAGCGAGCCGCCCGGCGCGGGCGGCGCAACGGGACCGGGGTGACCGGGGCCGGGACTGTGACCGGGGCCGGACGCGGGCGTGCGGTCGGCCTCGGCGGGCGGGAGCGCGAACGGGCTGCGCGCGCCCTCCGGCTCGGCGGGCACAGGGATGTGCCGCTCCTGCGCGGGGGCGAGCGCGCGCCGGGCACGGCGCGCGGCCGGTGGCGTCGGCTGAGCGGAACGCAGCGGCATGGGCGCCGGGGCGGCTACCGGCGCCGGTGCCGGTCGTGGGACGCCAGCGCCCGGCGCGGCAGGCGCGGCGGGTGCCGCCACGCCGGCCGAAGCCGGGGGCGATACGGGTGGCGGTACGGGCGCGGATACGGGAGCGGCGGGCGCCATCGGAGCGGTGGGAGTCGGAGGACCGGCCGGAAGCGCGGGAAGCGCCCGCTGCCCCTGTCCGGCCTGGTCACCTCGTCCGCCCTGGCCCCCGTGCCGAGCCCGGCGCCCCGTCCCGGCGGCGGCCTCCACGGGCACTCCCTGCGGCGGGACGGCCTGGCCGAGCGCCGCCCGTCCGGTCGGATGCGCTCCCTCGGCGGCCGTCACGACCGACCCCTCGGAGGCAGGGGCGGCCGGCAGCGCGACAGCCGCCCCCGGGTTCGGCCCGCCGACACCCGGCCCGCCGACACCCGGCCCGGCGGCAGCGGCGGCTGCCGCGGCGTCGTCAGCGGGGCTCGGACGGCCGCGCCGACGGCCCGTACCACTGCCCCCGCCGGAGTCCTGCGCGGGGATCAGGTCCTGCTGGACTCCCCTGCTCCCCCCGGCCGTCTGGTTCCCGTGGACTCCCGGGCCCCCTGGACCGGCGCCCTCCGTCCCGGCGTCAGCCTCAGCCCCTGCCCCGGCCCCAGTCCCGGACCCGGCCGTGCCGGCCCCGGACCCAATCGTGCCGCCCGCCTCAGCCCCTGGCTCGGCCGCGCGCGCTCGGCGCCGTCCGGTCGGTTCCCCGGTGTCCTCCGTCGCGGACGCCAGAAACGCGTCCGTGGACGCCCGCCGGGCGCGTCGCCTGCCGCTGCCCGAAGTTCCTGCCCCCGCCCCCGCGTCCGGCCCCTGAGCGGGCAGGGCGGGCTGTGCGGACCCCGGCATTCCGGCGGGCGGCCTGACCGTACCCGCGCCCTCGCCGAGCGGCAGCTCCAGCACATACGCGCTGCCGCCCAGGCCCGGCATCTCGTGCGTCTGGAGCACCCCGCCGTGCGCCCGTACGATCCCGCGCACGATCGGCTCATGCACCGGATCACCCCCGGCGAACGGCCCGCGCACCTCGATCCGTACGACATCCCCGCGCTGCGCGGCCGCGACCACGATCGTCGAGTCGACGTATCCGCCGCCCGGCACCAGCCTGGCCCGGCCCGTCGAGTCGACCCCGGCCACATCGGCGATCAGATGCGCGAGCGCCGTCGCCAGCCGGCCCGGGTCCACCTCGGCCTCGATCGGCGGGGCGTGCACCGCGAACTGCGCCCGGCCCGGTCCGATCAGCTCGACCGCGCCCTCCACCCCGGCCGCCACGACCCCGTCGAGCAGGGTGTTCGTCTTGCTCAGCTGTTCCGTGCCCGCGTCGAGCCGCTGATAGCCGAGGACGTTGTCGACGAGCGTCGTCATCCGGGAGTAGCCCGCGGCCAGATGGTGCAGGATCTGGTTGGCCTCCGGCCAGAGCTGTCCGGCCGGGTCGGCGGCGAGCGTGGCCAGTTCGCCGCGCAGCTCGACCAGCGGCCCGCGCAGCGACTCGCCGAGTACGGCGGTCAGCTGGGAGTGCCGGTCGGACGTCTCGCCGTACCGCTCCGTCAGCTCCTCGATCTCGGCCGCGTACCGGTCGCTGCGGTCCGCGAGCTCCGCCGTGTGCCGTTCGGTCGCCTCGTCCAGCTCGGCGCGCAGCCGCTCGGTGGTCTCCGCCAGCTCGGCGCGGAGACGCGCGGTCGTGTCCGTCAGCTCGGTGGTGAGGCGCTCCGTCGTCTCCGTCAGCTCCGCGGTGTGCCGTTCCTCCGCGGCGGCCAGCTCGGTGGCGTGCTGCTCGGTGAGTTCGTCGTACGGACGCCGGTCGGTGAAGGTCATCACGGCGCCGACGAGCTGATCGCCGTCCCGTACGGGCGCGGTCGTCAGATCGACCGGCACCCGCTTGCCGCTCTTCGCCCACAGCACCTGCCCGCGCACCCGGTGCTTGCGGCCCGACCTGAGCGTGTCCGCGAGCGGTGAGTCCTCGTACGGGAAGGGCTCGCCGTCCGCGCGCGAGTGCAGGATCAGCGGGTGCAGCTGGTGGCCGCCCAGATCGCTGGCGCGGAAGCCGAGGATCTGCGCGGCGGCGGGGTTGACGAGGACGACGCGGCCCTCGGTGTCCGTACCGACGACCCCCTCCGACGCGGCCCGCAGGATCATCTCGGTCTGCCGCTGCGAGCGTGCCAGCTCGGCTTCGGTGTCCATCGTGCCGGAGAGATCGCGTACGACCAGCATCAGCAGCTCGTCGCCGGTGTAGCTGTGCGAGTCGTTGTACGCGTCCCGGCCGTCCTCCAGGCTCGCGCTGGTGACCTCGGCCGGGAACTCACCGCCGTCCGTACGCCGGGCGATCATGCGCGTCGGCTTCGTACGGCCGCGCGCGTCCGCCGACTCCGGGCGGCGCATCGAACCGGGGATCAGCTTGGAGTCGAACTCGGGCAGCAGATCGAGCAGCCCGCGGCCGACCAGCGCGGTGCCGGGAGTCTCGAACATCTCCAGCGCGATGGTGTTGGCGTTGACGACCGTGCCGTTGGCGTTGACGAGCACCAAGCCGTCGGGGAGTGCGTCGAGTATCGCCGCGAGGCGAGCAGCGCCTCGCGATGGCCTGCTGCTCACGACGACGCTTCCTCCCTGAACCACTGCACCTTGCGGACCGCGGCACCCATCTTGCCCCTCGGGTTCCGGCCTGTCACGGAAGGGAGTCTAAAGGCTGGGGAAGTGGCCGCGACGGCGGATGAGCGGGAGCTCTCGCAGGGGTTGTGTGCGAATGGCCTGTGCCACTGGCCTTTCACGCGGCCTCCCGCACCTCGCGATTGCCTCATTGTGTGATGTACCGCCCGGCAGGGTACCTGCCTCGACCGGGCCGGGGCAGGCGCCTGTACGAGCCGGAGACCGGTGGGGCCGGCGCTGCGTCCGTCCGCCGACAGGCGTGCACGCGCGTACGTCACGGACGGGGAGGGCCCTACGCCCGGGTGCTCGGCAGCACCGGCTCCAGCGTCTGCCAGCGGGCGATCTCGCACCCGTTCTTCCGGTTGAACGTGGCGTCGATGGCGCGCCCCTGCCAGGTGCCGGTGACCCGGGCGGTGGCGTCGCCGCCGTACAGCATCGTGCACTGCGCGCCCTTCGCCACCGGCGCGAACGGATCCTTCCGCTCGCTCGCCAGCTGCGCCAGCCGGTCACACGCGGCCCGCGCCTGCTGATGCGTCCCACCGGCCGGCCGGCACTTCAGGCGGTACGTGCCGTCGGCGCCCCGGAGACCGGAGTCCGCGACGGTGACGGTGAACTCGTCCGCGGCGTTTGCGGCGTCCGCGCCGTCCGCGGCGCTTGCGGCGTCCTCGGCCAGGGGCAGCGGTACGGGCGCGAGCCGCGTCAGCACGGAGCCGGCGGACTCGGTGAAGGCGCCGGTGTCGGCGCGGGCCGAGGCGTCCGCGGAGGCGGCGGGCGCGACGGCGCCGAGCAGGGCGGCGGACGCGGCGACGGAGGCGGCGGCGGTGAGAGCGAGGCGACGCAGCATGGGAGCTCCTGACGGGTGACGGATCCGGGGCCAACGCCCCGCCCTCTCTAACGCGCGTCAAGCCCCGGCGTTGCGCACGCGGAAGCGCTTTGCTCTGTGGGCCACCCGCCTAGTACCGTGAGAAGCGATTGGTGACACCCCACCTGGCTGTGTCATCATCTGCACGCACCATCCGCGCCCGCGCGGGTGTGCTGGAGGCGTCGCCTAGTCCGGTCTATGGCGCCGCACTGCTAATGCGGTTTGGGTCTTAAAGCCCATCGAGGGTTCAAATCCCTCCGCCTCCGCGTGTTGATCACCGAAGCCCCGGCCCCACGGCCGGGGCTTCGGCCGTTCCGGCAACGATGGCCCGTACGAGTGACCGCTCCCATGACTGATCGTCCGCACGCCCGCCGATACGCGGTCCGGGGCCCGATTCTGAGACGTTTTCGCAGGTCAGCTGTGGTCTGGCGAATGGATTTCACCTGGCGCCACGGGTCATGTAATGTTGTTCCCGCAACGCCGACCGGGAAGAAAAGCCCGGAACGCCGAGCACTCGTAGCTTAACGGATAGAGCATCTGACTACGGATCAGAAGGTTGCAGGTTCGAATCCTGCCGAGTGCACAGCAGGCCAGAGGCCCGATCAAGAAATTGATCGGGCCTCTGGCGTATGTCTTGACGGCGGTGGGTGACGGCAACCGTCCCGGGGCGGGGATCAGATGGCCACTGGCACCCCGGCGGGTGGTACCCCGGCGGGCCGTCCGTCGTGCCAACGGCGGCCGGCATCCTGCTAGTGGTGGCGGTGGCGTGGGGGATGCGCAGGGGAGCGGGTCGGGTATGGGATGGAAGTGCCAGGGGCTTCGCTGGAGCGACGGGGCGCCCGTGCTCCGATGGCGGCGGGGCGAGGGTGGCGCCCGGCGGGAGAGTGTTCTGGAGTACGGGCGTGACCTGGGGTTTCGTGCCGTCGGGGCGCGTACGTGCGTCGGGGCGCGGGGGAATGCGTGCCCCCTGGGGGCGCTGATCGCCGGGCGCGGTACCGGCGGGCAGTGTGCCGAGTGCGCGCGGCTGGACCGGGCGCACTCCGTCGCCGCCGACACCATCGCCGATGATCCGCGGACGTATCGCGTCTATCTCGCGTGGTTCGGGCCCGGGATGGTGAAGGTCGGGATCACCGCCGAGGAACGTGGATCCGCCCGCCTTCTGGAGCAGGGGGCGGTCGCGTTCAGCTGGCTCGGGCGCGGGCCGCTGATGGCCGCGCGGCGGACCGAGGAACTGCTGCGCAGGGCGCTGGGGGTGCCGGACCGTATCCCGTACGCGCGGAAGCGGGCCGTACGGGCCGCGCTGCCGGTCCTGGCGGAGCGGGTGGCCGAGATCGAGCGGCTGTACGCACGGGCGGTGGTGCTGGAAGGGTGGCCGCGGTCGCTGGAGCGGATGGAGTTCGCGGCGGTCGATCACGCGGGGGTCTTCGGTCTGGCCGGGCTGGCGCCGGCCACCGGCGTGGTGGAGGAACTGGTGGACGCCGGGTGCGTCGCGGGGCGGCTGGTCGCGGCCGCCGGGCCCGATCTCCATCTCGCCGCCGTGGACGGCGGGATGATTGTTCTGGATACCCGGCTGATGAGTGGGTGGGAGTTGACCGCGATGCCGGGCGGCGACGGCGTGGATGAAGGCGGGGGTGGGGGCGTGGTCACCGTGCCGGTCAAGGACGTGCACAGCGGCGGTGTACAGGACGGGCTCTTCTGAAGGGGAAGTGGGCTGGTATGAGCGGCGGTCACGAGAGTGAAGAGGGTGAAGAGGGTGAAGTCGAGGCCGTACGGCGGTTCCGCGAGCGGACGGGGCTCCCGGGCCTCATCGACGTACATACGCACTTCATGCCGGAGCGGGTCCTCAAGAAGGTCTGGGCGTACTTCGACGCCGCCGGGCCGCTCATCGGTCGCGAGTGGCCCATCTCCTACCGGCAGGAGGAGGACGAACGCGTCGCTCTGCTGCGCGCGTTCGGCGTGCGGGCGTACACCTCGATGCTCTACCCGCACAAGCCGGGGATGGCGGAGTGGCTGAACGGATGGGCCGCCGCGTTCGCGGCACGTACGCCGGACTGTGTGCGGACGGCCACGCTCTTCCCGGAGGACGGCGTCGAGGCGTACGTACGTGAGGCCGTCGAGGGCGGCGGGGGAGAGGGCGGTGTGGGGGACGGCGGTGTGGGGGGCGGCGCCCGGATCTTCAAGTCGCACCTCCAAGTGGGCGCGTACGACCCGAACGACGAGCGGCTCGACCGGGCCTGGGGGCTGCTCGCCGAGGCCGCCGTCCCGGTGGTGATGCACTGCGGCTCCGGCCCGGCGCCCGGCAAGTACACCGGGCCCGAACCGGTGGGGCGGCTGCTGGCCCGCCATCCGCGGCTGCGGCTGATCGTCGCGCATCTCGGGATGCCGGAGTACGTGGATTTCCTGGACCTCGCCGAGCGGTATGCGGAGGTCAGGCTGGACACGACCATGGCGTTCACGGACTTCAGCGAGGCCTTCGCGCCGTTCCCCGGGGAGGCGAGGGCGCGGCTGGCGGAGCTGGGGGACCGGATCCTGCTGGGGACGGACTTCCCGAACATCCCCTATCCGTACGTCCATCAGCTGGAGGCCCTGGAGCGACTGGGGCTGGGGGACGAGTGGCTGAGGGCGGTCTGTTACGACAACGGTGCCCGGCTCTTCGGGATCGCCGACGCCCAGGGGCAGGGCCGAGGCCGGGGCCGGGGGCAGGGCCGGGGCCAGGCCCCGGCGGATTTGGGCCAAGGCGTTTAGGCCCGGTCTCCGGGCCCTCGCCCGCATTCGTTTCTCAGGGATTTCACAGGAAGCGAAAAGGGCAATCTCAGAGGCCGTCCCCAGGGTGAAGACCATGACCATCACCTCGCCCCGGGGGCGCACCGAAATGCTCAGGCCGGACGGGAGCCCCGTCCGCGTGCTTGTCGTCGACGACGAGACCTCGCTCACCGAGCTGCTGTCCATGGCCCTGCGGTACGAGGGCTGGGAGGTGCGCAGTGCCGGTGACGGCGCGGGCGCCATGCGTTCGGCGCGGGACTTCCGTCCCGACGCGGTCGTACTGGACGTGATGCTGCCCGACATGGACGGGCTGGCGGTCCTGGGCCGGCTGCGCCACGAGCTGCCGCAGGTGCCCGTGCTCTTCCTCACCGCGAAGGACTCCGTGGAGGACCGGATCGCCGGGCTGACCGCGGGCGGTGACGACTATGTCACCAAGCCGTTCAGCCTGGAGGAGGTCGTGGCGCGGCTGCGCGGGCTGATCCGGCGGTCCGGCGCGGCGGCCGGGCGCAGTGAGTCGCTGCTGGTTGTCGGGGATCTGACGCTCGATGAGGACAGCCATGATGTGACTCGTGGCGGGCAGTCCATCCATCTGACCGCGACCGAGTTCGAGCTGCTGCGCTATCTGATGCGTAATCCGCGCCGGGTGTTGAGCAAGGCGCAGATCCTGGACCGGGTGTGGTCCTACGACTTCGGCGGCCAGGCCAATGTCGTCGAGCTGTATATCTCCTATCTGCGGCGGAAGATCGACGCGGGGCGCCCGCCGATGATCCACACCCGGCGCGGGGCCGGCTATCTGATCAAGCCCGGTGAGTCGGGCGACGCCCCGCGATGAACGGGCGACGGCGCGGGGGGACGAAGCGGCGCTGGTCCTTGCGGACCCGGCTTGTCGTGTCGGCGGTCGCGCTGATCGCGATCGTCGGGGCGGTGATCGGTGCGGTCACGACGATCGCGTACCGCTCCTATCTGTACGACCAGTTGGACACACAGGTGCAGGCCATCGCCAAGCGGGCCGCGGGGCCGCCGCCGGGAAGGGCGGCGAACAGCGGCGAGAAGGCGAACAGCGGCGAAAAGGGGCCGGCGGACGGCGCGGGGGACGGCGCGGGGAACGGCGCGGGGGACCGTACCGGCGACGGTGACCGGTCGCCCGACACCTCCCCCGAGGGCAGGGATCCGCTGAAGATCGTCACGGGCGGCGGCGCGCCCGTGGGCACGGTCGGTGTCGAACTGACGGCCGACGGCTCCGTTGGCCTGGGGCTGATGAGCGCCCTGCAGAAGGACGAGAACACGTGGCCACCGATCGCGGAAACCCCGCTCAGCGAAGCGCAGAAGGCGGCCATAGCGGCTGTCCCGAGGGACGACGCGGCCCACACCGTCACGCTGCCCGATGGCGCCGACTACCGGATCCGGTACGTCGACGGCGTCAACGGCGCCTACCTCGTCGGTATCCCGGCCGCTCAGGTGCAGGACAGCCTCAACACCCTTGTGCTCGTGGAGGTCTGTGTCACCGTCGCCGGGCTGATCGCCGCCGGGATCGCGGGCAGTGCTCTCGTCGGCGTCGCGCTGCGACCGCTCAGGCGCGTGGCCACGACCGCCACCCGGGTTTCCGAACTGCCGCTTCACAGCGGTGAGGTGGCCCCGCTCGTACGGGTCCCCGCCGCCGAGGCCGATCCACGCACCGAGGTCGGACAGGTCGGTGCGGCCCTCAACCGCATGCTGGGGCATGTCGGGTCCGCGCTCGCGGCCAGGCAGGAGAGCGAGACGCGGGTACGGCAGTTCGTCGCCGACGCGGGCCATGAGCTCCGTACGCCGCTCGCCTCGATCAGGGGATACGCCGAGCTGACCCGGCGCGGGCGCGAGGAGACCGGCCCCGACACCCGGCGCGCGCTCGGACGTATCGAGGCCGAGGCGGAACGGATGACCGGTCTGGTCGAGGATCTGCTGCTGCTGGCGCGGCTCGACGCCGGACGCCCCCTCTCGTACGAGATCACTGATCTCTCCCCTCTGGTCGTGGACGCCGTGAGCGACGCTCATGCCGCCGGACAGGATCACCACTGGCGCCTTGAACTGCCCGAGCCGGACGAGCCCTCCGCCACGGTGTACGGCGACGCCTCCCGCCTCCATCAAGTGCTCGTCAATCTCCTCGCCAACGCCCGTACGCACACCCCGCCCGGCACCACCGTCACCGCACGCGTGCGCAGAAGCGACGGCGGGTACTGGGGCGGCCGACCGTGGGATGTGTGGTCGTCGGGTGTCTGGTCCTCGGTCGATGGATTCCCGGACGGTGGTGCGCCGTCCGGCAGCAGTGCGTTTCCGGGCAGCAGTGGGTTGTCGGGCAGCAGTGGGTTGTCGGACGGTGGTGCGTTGTCGGGCGGCGGACCCTCCGTCGTCCTCGAAGTCGAGGACGACGGCCCCGGCATCCCTCCCGAGTTGCTTCCGCATGTCTTCGAACGCTTCGCGCGCGGCGACGCGTCACGTTCCCGTGCGGCCGGCTCCACAGGCCTTGGCCTGGCGATCGTCCAAGCGGTTGTCACGGCGCACGGCGGGACCGTCTCCGTGCAGAGCGTCCCCGGCCGGACCGTGTTCTCCGTACGTCTGCCCGGCCCGTCGGCTCAGGGGCAGGTCCATGCCCCGCGGCACCTCCCGTCGCCGCACCCCTCACACGGACAGCGACATCAGCCCCGGCAGCCCCGGCAGCCCCAGCAGGGCCCGTGGGGGCCCGGCCGTGACTCACAGTCGGGGCACAGCTTCACCACACTGCCGTGACAGCGCGCCTCGCGAGTGTCGAGTCATGCGAACCGACACTTCATGGGGCACACTCCCGGCCCGGGAGCATCTCCCGGTCGAGGTGACCGATGCCCCCGTACTTGACGTGACGATCCCCGTCTACAACGAGGAGCAGGACCTCGAACCATGTGTGCGGCGCCTGCACGAACACCTCGCCCGCACCTTCCCGTACAGCTTTCGCATCACGATCGCCGACAACGCCAGTACCGACCGGACCCCCCAGGTCGCGGCCCGGCTCGACACGGAGATTCCGGAGGTACGGGCGTACCGCCTGGAGCAGAAGGGCCGTGGCAGGGCGCTCCGTACCGTGTGGTCGCACTCCGACGCACCCGTCCTCGCCTATATGGACGTGGACCTGTCCACGGATCTCAACGCACTCCTCCCACTCGTGGCGCCGCTGATCTCGGGCCACTCGGATCTGGCGATCGGGTCGCGGCTGTCCCGTTCGTCACGGGTCGTACGCGGCCCCAAGCGCGAGTTCATCTCGCGGGCCTACAACCTCATCCTCAAGTCCTCTCTCTCCGCGCGCTTCAGCGACGCGCAGTGTGGGTTCAAGGCCATACGCCGTGACGTCGCCCAGCGGCTGCTGCCGATGGTCGAGGACACCGGGTGGTTCTTCGACACGGAGATGCTCGTGCTCGCCGAACGCGCCGGACTGCGGATCCATGAAGTCCCGGTGGACTGGATCGACGACCCCGACAGCACGGTGCATATCGTCAAGACCGCGACCGAGGATCTTAAGGGCGTCTGGAGGGTGGGGCGGGCACTGGCGGTGGGCGCGCTGCCTCTGGACCGGCTGGCCAGGCCATTCGGGGATGACCCGAGAGACCGCCGGATCGGTGGGGTGCCTGGCGGACTCGCCCGGCAACTGGTCGGCTTCTGCTTCGTGGGCGCCCTGTCCACGCTCTTCTATCTTCTGCTGTATTCCGGCTTCCGATCAATGGCGAGTCCACAACTCGCCAACGCGGCCGCCCTGCTGGTCTCCGCGATCGCCAACACCGCCGCCAACCGGAGGCTTACCTTCGGGGTACGAGGCCGCGAGCGCGCCGTACGCCATCAGGCCCAGGGCCTGGTCGTCTTCGCCATCGGACTCGCCCTGACCAGCGGTTCACTCGCGGCCCTGGACACGGCCACGGGCGCCCCCTCCCACTCCACGGAGCTGGCAGTGCTGATCGCCGCCAACCTCGCCGCGACGGTGCTGCGCTTTCTGCTCCTGCGGGCCTGGGTCTTCCCTGAGCGCCGTACGGACGACTTCCCCGCCCGCGATATCGATACGGCCTCGACCTCCCCTACAGCCACAGCCACAGCCACAGCCAAGGCCACAGCCACAGCCACCGTTCCCGTCCCTGCCCCTACCCCTGCTTCCGCTTCTTCCGACCCCGCCGACCTCGACCCAAGGACCGCACGATGACCACGATCCTTCAGCCCGACGGCCCCCCGGCGACGGCGAACCACCAAAGCCATCGCGCCTCCGGCGGCGCCGTCCGCTTCTGGCGGGGCAGGGCCGAAGACGCCAGTTGGGTGCGCCCGGCCCTGCTCGCCATCCTGCTGGTCGCCGGGCTGCTCCAGTTGTGGAATCTGAGCGCTTCCGGTTACGCCAACTCCTTCTACTCCGCCGCCGTCCAGGCGGGCAGCGAGAGCTGGAAGGCCTTCTTCTTCGGCTCCTCCGACGCGGCGAACTCCATCACCGTCGACAAGCCCCCGGCCGCGCTCTGGCCGATGGCCCTCTCCGTAAGGCTCTTCGGGCTCGGATCCTGGCAGATTCTGGTACCCGAGGTGCTGATGGGACTCGGCACGGTAGCGGTGCTGTACGCCGCCGTCCGTCGCCGCTTCAGCGCCGTCGCCGGACTGACCGCGGCCGTGGTGCTGGCGCTGACGCCCGTCGCCGTGATGATGTTCCGCTTCAACAACCCGGACGCGCTGCTCGCGCTGCTGATGACCACCAGCGTTTACTGCGTGCTGCACGCGCTGGAGGCCGGACGGACGAAGTGGCTGGTGTGGGCGGGAATCGCGATCGGCTTCGCGTTCCTGACCAAGACGCTCCAGGGCTTTCTGATCCTGCCGGCCCTGGCGCTGGTGTACGCGGTGTGCGCGCCCACGTCCGTACGGCGCCGGCTGGGCCAGCTCGCGCTGGCCGGTCTCGCGCTCGTCGTCTCCGGCGGCTGGTGGGTCGCGATCGTGGAGCTGTGGCCCGCTTCCTCGCGCCCGTACATCGGCGGCTCCCAGACCAACTCCTTCCTTGAGCTGACCTTCGGTTACAACGGTCTCGGCCGGATCAACGGCGAGGAGACCGGAAGCGTCGGCGGAGGTGGCGGCGGCGGGGGCGGGCGCAGCGGCGCGACCGGAATCGGCCGGATGTTCAGCGAGTCCATCGGCGGTCAGATCTCCTGGCTGCTCCCCGCCGCTCTGCTGCTGCTCGTCGTCGGACTCGTGGTGACCCGGCGGAGCGTGCGTACGGACACGGCCCGCGCCGCGTTCCTGGTGTGGGGCGGCTCGCTGCTGGTGACCCTCGCGGTCTTCAGCTTCATGGCCGGAATCTTCCACGAGTACTACACCGTGGCACTGGCGCCTTACATCGCGGCCGTCATCGGGATGGGCGTCACCGTGCTGTGGGAGGAGCGCGCCGGGGTCCTGGCGTCGGTGACGCTGGGGATCGCGGCGGCGGGGACGGCGGTGTGGGCGTACGTCCTGCTGGGCCGGACCCCGGACTACGTGCCGTGGCTGCGCTGGGCGGTGCTGATCGGCGGTCTGCTGGCCGCGGTGGGGCTGCTCGCCGTGAGCAGGCTCGGCCGGCCGCTCGCGCTCACGGCGGCGGGTCTCGCGATCGCGGCCTCGCTCGCCGGGCCGCTCGCGTACACGCTGACCACGGTCAACACCGCGTACCGGGGATCGATCATCACGGCGGGACCGGCCTCGGCGCGGGGCGGCGGCTTCGGCGGTGGCGGTGGGTTCCGCGGTGCCGGTGGCGCGGGTGGCGCGGGTGAGGCCGGGATGGTGCCGCCGGGTCAGCAGGCGGCGGGCCAGACACAGGGTCAGGCACCTGGACAGGGCCAGGCACAGGGCCAGGCCCGGGGGCAGGGTCAGGGACAAGGCCAGGCACAGGGACACGGCCAGGGCCAGAGGCAGGGCCAGGGCCAGGCGCAAGGGCAGGGACAAACCCCGGCCGCGGGCGGCGGCCGGCCCCAACTGCCGCCGAACGGCGCGCTGCCCGAGGGCGGCAGGGGCGGTATGGGCGGCGGAGGCGGCATGGGTGGCCTCCTCAACGGCCAGACCGTCAGCTCCGAGGCGGAGGCCGCGCTCAAGAAGGACGCTTCCGACTACACCTGGGTCGCGGCGACCATCGGCTCCCAGAACGCGGCCAGCTATCAACTCGCCACCGAGAAGCCCGTCATGGCGATCGGCGGCTTCAACGGCAGCGATCCGTCCCCGACCCTCGACCAGTTCAAGCAGTACGTCGCGGACGGAAAGATCCACTACTTCCTGTCGGGCGGCGACGACGACGGCGAGGGCGGCGGTGGCGGTGGCCGGGGCGGCGGTGGCGGCGGTGGCGGCCGGGGTGGCGGCCTCGGCGGTTCCGACTCCGGGATCTCCACATGGGTGGAGTCCACCTTCAAGAAGGTCACCTTGGACGGCGCGACCCTCTACGACCTGACCCAGGAGGCCTGACTCACAGCCGGGCACTGATTCACAGCCGGGCACTGACTCACAACCGGGCACTGACTCACAGGCAGGGCCCGGATCGCAGCCGGGATCCGGCTCACAGCGGGATCCCGGCTGGCGAGAAAAAGACGCTATGCGGCGTAAGGGAGGCTCTTGTACGGTGTACGGCGACGGTTCCCGTACACCGTACAAGGAGTTCTCATGACGGCGACAGCCGCCGAGCACCACACCGCCCCCGCACGTCACCCGCAGCGCTGGCTGATCCTCGGTGTCATCTGTCTCGCCCAGCTCACCGTGCTGCTCGACAACACCGTCCTCAGTGTCGCGATCCCGTCCCTCACCCGCGAACTGCACGCCTCCACCGCCGACATCCAGTGGATGATCAACGCCTACTCCCTGGTCCAGTCGGGCCTGCTGCTCACCGCGGGCAACGCCGCCGACCGGTACGGCCGCAAAAAGCTGCTGATCGTGGGCCTCGTGCTGTTCGGGATCGGCTCGCTGGCCGCCGGACTCGCCCAGTCCAGCGGCCAGTTGATCGCCGCCCGCGCCGGAATGGGCGTCGGGGGCGCGCTGCTGATCACCACGACCCTCGCCGTCGTGGTCCAGTTGTTCGACGACACCGAGCGCGTCAAGGCGATCGGTATCTGGTCGACCGTCAACTCCCTCGGTTTCGCCGCCGGCCCGCTGATCGGCGGGGCCATGCTCGACCACTTCTGGTGGGGCGCGATCTTCCTGATCAACATCCCGGTCGCGGTGCTCGGAGTGATCGCGGTCGCCGCGCTCGTACCGGAGTCGAAGAGCAAGGAGGGCGACCGCCCCGATCTGCTCGGCGCGCTGCTCTCCACCATCGGTATGACGGCCGTCGTGTACGCGATCATCTCCGGGCCCGACCATGGCTGGCTCTCCGGTCAGGTGCTGCTCTCGGCCTCCGTCGGGCTGGTCGTCCTCGGCCTGTTCGTCCTCTGGGAGCTGCGCGTCCCGTATCCGATGCTTGACATGCACTTCTTCCGCGACCAGCGCTTCATCGGGGCGGTGGCCGGAGCCGTCCTGGTCGCCTTCGGGATGACCGGTTCGCTCTTCCTGCTGACTCAGCATCTCCAGTTCGTGCTGGGCTACGGCCCGTTGGACGCCGGTCTGCGTACGGCTCCGCTCGCGGTCAGTGTCATCGTCCTGAACCTCGCGGGCATCGGCGCGCTGGCCGTACGGAAGCTCGGCACGCCGGGCACCATCGCGCTCGGCATGGTCCTTGTGTCCGCCGGGCTCGCCGCGATCGCGGTGTTCGGCGCCCATGGTTACGGCGGGATGCTGCTCGGCCTGATCGTGATGGGCGCGGGTGTCGCCCTCTCCATGCCGGCCATGGCGAACGCCATCATGAGCGCGATCCCGCCGGAGAAGGCGGGGGTCGGCGCGGGCATCAACGGCACGCTCGCCGAGTTCGGCAACGGTCTCGGCGTCGCCGTCCTGGGCGCCGTGCTCAACTCCCGCTTCGCCGCGCTCGTCCCGGCGGCGGTAGGGGCCGCCTCGCTGCCCGCCGCGCTCGCGGCGGCGGACGGGGAGGCGGAGCGGCTGAGCATCTCCGACGCGTTCGCGTCGAGCCTGGAGACAAGCCAGCTGGTGGGGGCCGTGGCGGTGCTGGCGGGCGGTCTGCTGGCCGCGCTGCTGCTGCGCAGGGCCGAGCGCGCGAACCCCTCTCCGGGCTCTCCGGGTTCCTCGGGCTCTCCGGGTTCCCCGTCGGCCTCGTCGTCCGGCTCCCCGTCGGACTCTGTGTCAGGGGCGGCATAGCATCGGAAGAGCGGCAGGCGTCCGGGCTCCGGCTCATCGGATCACCCGGTCGTCGCCTCGGTCGTCGTCCCGGTCCCCGGAGACGGACGGCCGGGGCCTGGAGCCGGCCGGGGCCTGAGCCGGGCAGAGAACGGGGCCTGAGCCGGGCAGAGAAGTGGAGTCCGGCCGAAGCCCGGCCGGCGGGAACCGAGGAGGCTCACCCATGGTGCCGGAAGCCGATCGCGCCAAGCGGCCGACCCGTACCAGCGTTTGGCTGGAGGGTAAGCCCGCGGGCCGCGGTCGCAGAAACGAGAACTCGGACCATCCCGCCGGTCTGGACCGCGACCGCATCACGGCGGTATCGGTGCGGCTGCTCGACACGGAGGGCCCGGCGAAGTTCTCCATGCGGCGGCTGGCCGCGGAGCTCGGCGTGACCGCCATGTCCCTCTACTGGTACGTCGACACCAAGGACGACCTGCTGGAACTCGCCCTGGACCGCGTCTTCGGCGAGGTCCGGGTCCCCGATATGACGGACGAGGACGCCGACTGGCGCGACCAGCTGCGCGAACTGGCCACCAGCTACCGGGAGGTGCTGGTCAAGCACCACTGGGTCTCGCCGCTCGTCGGCCGATATCTGAACATCGGTCCGCACTCGATGGCCTTCTCGGCGGCCGTCCAGACCGTCATGGACCGGACGGGCCTGGCGCCGCACGGCCGGATGGGCGGGCTGTCGGCGGTCTTCCAGTTCGTGTACGGATTCGGCACGATCGAGGGCCACTTCGTACAGCGTTGCGCCGACGCCGGGCTGAGCCAGGACGAGTACTTCCGGCAGGCGATGGGCGCCATCTACGAACAGCCGAAGTTCCAGGAGTCGTTCGAGAGCGCGGACGAACTGATGGAGGCGCGTGGCGGCGATACGGTGGCGGAGATGCGCCAACGCGACTTCACGTTCGCGATCGAACTCCTCATCGCGGGCATCGAGACGATGCGGGCGCGCGACAGGGCCTCCGCGGGGCCCCGCGCCGGGACGGAGGACGGGCCCCGCGACCCGAGCGGGGACGGGCCCCGCGACTGAACTCGTGGACGGGGCCCGCGACCGAATCCGAGAGGGGCCCGCGACCGAATCCGAGAGGGACCCGCGACCGAATCCGAGAGGGACCCGGGAACGAGCCCCGGACGGGTCTACGAGACGAGACGGGCCGGGAAGCCGCCGGTGGCAAGAGGACTCCAGCGCTCCGGGGTGATCCGGATGATGGACTTCCCCTGCTTCACCATCGCTTCCCGGTACTCGTCCCAGTCGGGGTGCTCGCCCGCGATGTTCCGGTAGTACTCGACCAGCGGCTCGACCGACTCCGGGGAGTCGATCACCTCGGCCGTACCGTCGACCTGGACCCAGGGACCGTTCCAGTCGTCCGACAGGACGATCACGCTCACCCGCTCGTCCCGCTTGGCGTTCCGCGTCTTGGCGCGCTCGGGGTACGTGGAGACGACGATCCGGCCCGAGTCGTCGACCCCGCAGGCGAGCGGGGAGCCCTGCGGCCGGCCGTCGGAACGGGTGGTCAGCAGGATCGCGCGGTGCCTGGGGCGTACGAACTCCAGCAGCCCGGCGAGGTCAACGGCCGTATTCGTTGCGATATTCGGTGCCATGCCGCGCAGCCTACGACCTCGGAGCCCGCCCGCCGGGAACCACACCCCTCTCCGGAGCCACACCCTCCCCCGGAGTCACCTGAGCGTCAAATGGGCGTCGAATGGCCGTTAAATGGGCGTCACATGCTGGGCAGGTTCTCGCCCTGTACCGCCTGGATGTCCAGCTCCACCCGCAACGTCGTCCCGATCATCGAGATCCCCGCCTGCACCACCTGGTTGTAGTTCATGGCGAAGTCCTCTCGGCGCAGTTCCGTGGTCGCGCGGAAGGACGCCCGTACCCCGCCCCACGGGTCCGGCCCGGTGCCCAGATAGCTCAGGTCCAGGTCCACCTCGCGTACGACGCCGTGCAGCGACAGCAGTCCGTGCACCGTCCAGCGGTCGGGGCCCGCGGGGGTCAGCCTCGTACCGCTGTACGTGATCTCCGGGAAGCGCTCCACGTCCAGGAAGTCGGGCGACTTGAGGTGTTTGTCCCGCAGGGCGTTGCCGGTGTCGATGCTCGCCGCGCTGATGACCGCGTCGACGCGCGACGCCTCAACCCCGTACGCACCTCCCGCGCCTCCCGCACCTCCCGTACCTCCGGCGCCCCCTGCGCCGGCCGCGCCCTCCGTGCCTGCCGCGCCCTCCGCGATCTCGATCCGTCCCCAGAACTCGGTGAACCTCCCGCGCACGCTGGAGATCCCCAGATGCTGGGCCACCGCGCTCACCGCCGAATGCGCCGGATCCAGGCTCCAGGCGCCCGGTGGCGGCAGTTCGACCCCGCCCTGCCTGGCCAGGACCACCGTGCCGACCTCGGCCCGCCCGCTCGCGGTGACCAGCGCCGTGGAGGCGACGGGCGCGTAGCCGACGGCCGTGACGACCACGGTGTACGGGCCCGGTGCCAGCGCCGCGTCGGTCCGTACCGCGCCGTTCTCGTCGGCGCTCTCCCGCAGCACCTGCGTACCGCTCATATCGGTCATGGTCACGACCGCGTGCTGCACGGCCCAGCCGTCCCGTGTCCGTACCTGTCCGCGAAGTCCCATCCCGCCCGTCCCACCCATCCCGTTTCTCTCTCCCTCGGTGTCCCGGTGTCCCGGTGTCCCGGTGTCCCGGTGTCCCGGTGTCTCACAAAGAGCCGGGCCCCGGCCGGGGGCGAGCAGGCCGTCCCCTGCCCGCCGCCCCCGCCACCGGAGCCCGTTTCCGCACCCGACCGACGCGCCGCCCGCTACAAGCGCCACGCGGCCCGGGGGTTTCTCCTACTCGCCGGGGTGGGCGAGTTCGATGTCGTGGCCGTCGACCCCGCGGCCGGTGACCGTCAGCGAGCCCGCCACCGGCGGGTAGCCGGTCGCGATGACCGTGTACTCGCCCGAGTCCAGGTCGGCGAAGGCGTACGCCCCGTCCTCCCCGGTCGTCGCCGTCGCGACCACGTTTCCGGCCGCGTCGACCAGCGTCACCCGGGCGTCGTGCGCCGGGCGGCGGGCCGCGCCCGCCCTGACCGTGCCCTGGACCAGGGCGCCGGAGAGGAGGACCGCCTCGACACGGGTGACGCCCTGGCCGCCTATCTCCACGGGCAGGGCCAGCGGCCGGTAGCCCGCGGCGTTCACCGCGACGGTCACATATCCGGGGACCAGCTCACTGAAGCCGAACTCGCCCTGCTCGGACGACTTCCCGGTGGCCAGCACATCGCCGCGCACATCGGTCACGATCACCATCGCGCCGTCGATCGGGTATCCGCCGTCCGCGGCGCGCACGGCCCCGGTGAGGCCGCTCGTACCGGAGAGCAGGATGTCGTACGAGAGCGGTCTGTCCCCGACGACCACCGTGGACGCCTGCGGCTGGAAGCCGTCGGCGGAGGCGATCAGTACGTAGGAGCCGGCGCCCGGCGCGTCCAGGACATAGCCGCCGTCGGACTGGGCGACCGAGCGGGCCAGCTGCCGTCCGCCCAGGGAGATCAGGGTGACGGCGGCACGGGGCACCGGCGTGCCCTCGGAACCGAGCACCACACCCTGTACGGCGGTGCCCGGCGCGGGTGCCGCCGCGAACGACGAGCCAGCCGATCCGGCTGATTCGGCCGATCCAGCCGATCCAACAGTCATGGGCCCTCCAGAAGCCGCTGCCATTCCGGACACCGCCGCTACGGGTGCCGCTGCCTGGGACGGGATCGTTTCGGACAGCACGGGTATCGCGGCGGTCGTCGCGGTGGTCGCGGTGGTCGCGGTGGTCGCGGCGGGAGCCGTCGCCGTCTCACCGCCGGCCCTCGACTTCAGCGCGACCTCCTTGATGAACAGCGTCAGCAGCAGCGCGACCAGCGCGGCCGGTGCCGAGTAGAGGAAGACATCGCCGACGCCATGGCCGTACGCCACCTCCATGACGTGCCGCATCGGGGCGGGCAGCGTGTCCAGGTTCGGGATGCCGCCGCCACCGGTGCCCCCGTGGCCCAGGGCCGCGCCCTGCGGGCCGAGGTCGGCCAGCCCTTCCTTGACGTAGTGAGTGACCCGGTTGCCGAGCACCGCGCCCAGCGCCGAGACACCGACCGCACCACCCAGCGAGCGGAAGAAGGTGACGGTGGAGCTGGCCGCGCCGAGGTCCTCCGGGGAGACCTGGTTCTGCGTGCACAGGACCAGGTTCTGCATCATCATGCCGACGCCGAGACCCATCAGCGCCATGTAGATCGCCATGTGCCAGTACGGGGTGTCGTACCGCAGGGTGCCCAGCAGCCCGAGCCCGGCCGTCACCAGCACACCGCCGCTGACCAGCCAGATCTTCCAGCGTCCCGTCTTGGTGATGATCATGCCGGAGACGGTGGAGGAGATGAACAGACCACCGATCATCGGGATGGTCATGACACCGGACATCGTCGGCGACTTGTCGCGGGCCAGCTGGAAGTACTGGCTGAAGAAGACCGTACCGGCGAACATCGCGATACCGACGAAGAGCGAGGCCAGCGAGGCCAGCGTGATGGTGCGGTTACGGAAGAGCCGCAGCGGGATGATCGGCTCGCGTGCCTTGGACTCGACGAGGATGAACGCGGCGCCGAGCAGCACCGATCCGCCGACCATCGCGTACGTCTGCCACGAGATCCAGTCGTACTTGTTGCCCGCGAAGGTGACCCAGACCAGCAGCAGCGAGACGGCCGCGCTGATGAAGAAGGCGCCGAACCAGTCGACCTTGACCCCTTCGCGCTTGACGACCGGGAGCTTCAGGGTCTTCTGGAGCACGATCAGCGCGACGATGGCGAACGGTACGCCGACGTAGAAGCACCAGCGCCAGCCCAGCCATGTGGTGTCGGTGATGACACCGCCGAGCAGCGGGCCGCCGACGGTGGCGACGGCGAAGGTCGCGCCGAGGTAGCCGCTGTACCGGCCGCGCTCGCGCGGCGCGATCATCGCGGCCATGACTATCTGGGCGAGGGCGGAGAGACCGCCGACGCCGATGCCCTGGACCACCCGGCAGGCGATCAGCATCCCGGCGCTCTGCGAGAGGCCGGCCACGATCGAGCCCGAGACATAGATGATCAGGGATATCTGAACCAGGAGCTTCTTGCTGAAGAGGTCGGAGAGCTTGCCCCACAGCGGGGTGGTCGCCGTCATCGCCAGCAGCGAGGCGGTCACCACCCAGGTGTAGGCGCTCTGTCCGCCGCCCAGGTCGGAGATTATCTCCGGCAGTGCGTTGGAGACGATCGTCGACGAGAGGATCGCGACGAACATGCCCAGAAGCAGTCCGGAGAGCGCCTCCATGATCTGACGGTGTGACATCGGCGCGCCGCTCGCGGGGGCGGGAGCGCCGCCTCCGTGCTTGGCGTGGACGCCCCGCACACCCGTCGGTGTGGTCGTAGCCATTGAATTCCTTGTCTTACGTCTCTTGCCGCATGGGTGTACGGGTGTACGAGTCTTGGTAGCGCCAGTCCCGGCAGTCGCCGAAGCTGTTGCGCAGCCGCTCCAGCATCGTGACCAGCTGCCCGACCTCGTCGTCGGTCCAGTCGTCGAGCGTCCGCGCGAACATCTCGGTCGTCCGCCGGGCAAGCTCCCTGATCAGCTCCAGGCCCGCCGGGGTGAGCCGCAGAATGCGTGAGCGCTTGTCCGCGGGGTCCGGGGACCGCTCGATCCAGCCACGCTCGGCGGCGTGGGCGACATGCCTGCTGGTCACCGACATGTCGACGGCGAGGAGCTCGGCGAGGCGGCTCATCCGCATCTCACCGTGCCGGTCGAGCAGGGTCAGTACGGCGGCCGTGCCGGCCGGGCACTCGGCGGGCAGGATGCGCGCCAGCCCCCGTTTGACGGCGCCGATGGCACTGATCTGTCGGGCCAGTTCCGCGTACTGACTCTGTGCTGCGGCCATGGGCCCTCCCGACATCTTGTTGCTTGGGGCAACCATAGAACCATAGAAGCCGTTGGTTGCTGCAGGCAAACGAAAACGGGCTGAGTGGAGTAAAGGAACCGAAAAGGCTTCGCATGGCCGAGGTCAATGCCCGGCGCGGGAGCTGTCGCGGGGCTGTAGAGGGAACTGTCGCGGGAGCTGTTACGGGAGCTGTCCGGGGGCGTATCAGTCGGTGGGCAGCGCCATATCGGTCAGCGGGCGGGCCCGGCGTTGGAAGGGATCCGCGCGTTCGCTAGGGTCCTGGCGTATGGCACACAACCCCCATGCCCCGCAGGGCCCCGAGGGCAATCCCGACCCCGCGGGCAGCACCCAGATGTTCCGTGCGTTCGTCGACGACGGCGAGCCGCAGCGCCGGCAGGCGCCGCCCCAGCAGAGCGGGCCGAAGGTCGGCGTGATCGTCGGCGTTGTCGCGGCCGTCGTGGTCCTGGCCGTGGTGGCCTGGCTGGCCTTCGCCTGACCTGATCCGACCCGGTCCGACCCTGTCCGGTCCGACCCGGTGTGCATACGGTCCTGTATGCGTACGGTCCGATCCGGTACGGTCCCGTCGTTCCGAACCCCGCCCGCGACATCGCCCGAGAACGGGCGAGGGGCGGGGTCCGCGGGCCTCAGTCCGAGATCAGCCCTTCCCGCAGCTGCGCGAGCGTACGGGTCAGCAGCCGCGAGACATGCATCTGGGAGATGCCCACCTCTTCGCCGATCTGCGACTGGGTCATGTTCGCGAAGAACCGGAGCATGATGATCTGCCGCTCGCGGGGCGGCAGTTTGGCCAGCAGCGGCTTGAGCGACTCGCGGTACTCGACGCCCTCAAGCGCCATGTCCTCGTAGCCGAGCCGGTCCGCGAGCGAGCCCTCCCCGCCGTCGTCCTCCGGTGAGGGCGAGTCCAGCGAGGAAGCGGTGTACGCGTTCCCGACCGCGAGGCCGTCGACCACGTCCTCCTCCGACACGCCCAGTACGGCGGCGAGTTCGGGGACGGTCGGCGAGCGGTCCAGCTTCTGCGCCAGCTCGTCGCTCGCCTTCGTCAGCGCGAGACGCAGCTCCTGGAGCCGGCGCGGCACCCGCACCGACCATGAGGTGTCCCGGAAGAACCGTTTGATCTCGCCGACGACGGTCGGCATCGCGAACGTCGGGAATTCCACGCCACGTTCGCAGTCGAACCGGTCGATCGCCTTGATCAGGCCGATCGTGCCGACCTGGACGATGTCCTCCATCGGCTCGTTGCGGCTGCGGAACCGGGCCGCCGCGTAACGCACCAGCGGCAGATTCAGCTCGATGAGGGTGTCACGTACGTAGGTGCGCTCCGGGCTGTCCTGATCGAGCACGGCGAGCCGCAGGAACAGGGAGCGGGACAGAGTGCGGGTGTCGATGGCTTCCGGCTGGGACACACGCGGCTGGACCACGTGGTCGAGAGCATCGGGCGCGGGAGCGCTCTTTGTGAGCGTGAGCACCTTCGAGCTGCCCTGTTCTACGGACATGCCACCCCCTTGAGGTCGCGGACGGTCGCGTCGGCCGCTCCCGTCGGTGGAACGCAGCCTCCACCTGAATACCGGAGCCGGGAGTGCGGCAAACGCGGTTCCAGCAGAATGTCACATGTCGGCAACACGCTGTAGTGACATGTCGACAAGTAAGCGCTGAATCCGCCCTGGAAAGAGGGGGTGTGGGGCTTTTCGGGCCGCGAAGAGGAGTCGAAGTGGGTCTACCCCTGTGGGTTACGACTCGATCCGATTTGCGGATCGCAGTCGGGCAAAACTTCTGGCCAGAAGTCTTGACACATGCATCTGGGAAACCCCCAATTCCTGACTGATCTGGGACTGCGTCAGGTTGTTGTAATAGCGCAGCATCAGGATCCGCTGTTCCCTCTCGGGCAGCTGTACGAGCAGATGCCGCACCAGATCGCGGTGCTCGACCCCGGCCAGCGCCGGGTCCTCGTAACCGAGCCTGTCCAGCAGGCCCGGCAGTCCGTCCCCCTCCTGGGCGGCCTCCAGTGAGGTCGCGTGGTACGAACGCCCCGCCTCGATACAGGCCAGTACCTCGTCCTCGGAGATCTTCAGCCGCTCGGCGATCTCGGCGGTCGTGGGGGAGCGGCCGTGCGCCGTCGTCAGGTCCTCGGTCGCGCCGGTGACCTGTACCCACAGCTCGTGCAGTCGACGCGGGACATGGACCGTCCGCACATTGTCCCGAAAGTAGCGTTTGATCTCGCCGACGACGGTCGGCATCGCGAACGTGGGGAACTGCACCCCGCGATCCGGGTCGAACCGGTCGATGGCGTTGATCAGACCGATCGTGCCGACCTGTACGACATCCTCCATGGGCTCGTTGCGGCTGCGGAACCGGGCCGCCGCATAGCGCACCAGCGGCAGATTCGCCTCGATGAGCGCGCCGCGCACCCGGGTGTGTTCCTCGCTGCCCGGCTCAAGCCCCTTCAGCTCGGCGAAGAGGACCTGGGTCAGCGCCCTGGTGTCCGCGCCCCGGCTCTGCGTCGTGGGGCGGGGTTCGGTCTCGATCTGGGGCAGCAGTTGAGGCGTAGTACTGGCCGGCACGGTGACGCCACCCCTTTGCGGTCGACTACGTCAACTCATCCGTCAAAAGCGGTCATAGCATCACAAGACATGTCCACTGTGTGCAAGCACCTGAAAAAACCGTGTTGACGGCAAGGTGGAGCAATAAACCCAAAAGCCCCACACCGAATGGGTGTGGGGCGAGGAGGCGGAAGGCTCAGAACTCGTAGTCTGCGATCACCCAGGTGGCGAATTCACGCCACTGCGCGACGCCCGCCTGGTGCGCCGGGTGGTCCAGATAGCGCTGGAGCGCATCGCGATCGACGACCGCCGCGTTGATGGCGAAGTCATAGGCGATCGGGCGGTCGCTGATGTTCCAGGCGGCCTCCCAGACCTCCAGCTCGGGCACCTGCCCGCCGAGCTCCTTGAAGGCCTTCACCCCCGCGACGACACGCGGCTCGTCGCGCGAGACACCCTCATTGAGCTTGAAGAGGACCAGGTGGCGGATCACGGGCACTCCTTGAAGGACGCGGAGGAGGGAGAGGGGGAGCGGGCGCGGACCGTTGGCTCGGACCGTTGGCGCGGACCGGTCCGTGACTGAGCGTCGGTCAGTTGATGAGCTCGGACATGAACTCGCCGACACCCTGGGCGGCGCTGGAGATGCCCTCGAACCCTACCTGGACAAGATCGGCGGCCCTGGCAGGCGACGTGATGATCGTGTACAGCACGAAGACGGCGACCGCGTACAGCACTATCTTTCTCGCTTGCCCCATCCGCCGCTTCCTCCCCTGTCCTCCCAGTGCGGTCGCGCGTGAGTCTAACCGTATGAACGGCAGTGCCCAGAGGTCGCTCTCGCGCATGACTTCGGCCCCGGGAGCCAGAGTCCTCTCGGCCCGTACATGCTCAAGGGCCCCGGCGTGGTGCGCCGGGGCCCTTCCGGGAGCGGTGGCGGAGGGATTCCGAATCCGCTCACGTGACCCGTCTCATCTGCGGTTTTTCCTGGGTTGTACGTGCGGCACGGCCTAAGCCCCGTGGTGACTTCGTCGTGGTCCAGGTGGGGCAGCCGCTGGAACCAGGGGTTCTCTCCGGGCCGGCCGGTGTTCACGACGAGGATCGAGTGCCGACGGCCGTCGGGAAAGAATTCAGCGCCTATTCCCGTGGCGTCGAATCCTGCCGTCGGTCCGGCCGCGAGGAGTTCCGCGGCGGCGGGACCGCTCGGGCAGTTCACCCCGGTCGACCGAGCGGTCCACAAGGGACATCACGTGGGCCGCTCCCTGCTCCATCAGTGACGTACGCACCGCCTCTCCGAGGTCGGCGTCCGGCAGGACGACGTGCCCCATCGCGGCGAAGACGGCGGTCTCCTTCTCTGCGTGGGTGGCCGGCACAACCCCCAGAGCGAGCAGGTCGTCGCGCAGGGGTTTCCGATGGCCCGGGCGACGGGCTGCCCGTTCGCCCCGCCCCCGGAGCTGTGGGCCCAGCGGCAAGGGGGGCGGTTCACGAGGGTCCGCGCGTGGGACGGCAGTAGCCCTTGGCCGGTGACCCGCCACGCCGATCAGCATTCGCGCCGGCGAGGGCCTGCTCTTCCCCACCAACCTCGCCAACCGTGACCCCGACGCCTTGGCGGGCGACCCCGAGCAGCTAGGTCCTGTCCGGTCGATCTTCGCGGGCCCGCGACGCCGCAGTGACATCAGCCGCTGCCGCGGCGGGCCGCACCTCGCCGCGTTGTCGGAGTCGCCCGGGTACATCCAGTACACGGGCGATCCTCCGCCTTGCGATCGCACGCGTCGGCACAGGGGCGTACGCCCAGCTCAACCCACCTGTTTCACCTGGATGACCTTGTATTCCTTGCCACCGATGATTTTCGTCTTCACGCCCACCTGCTCGAACTTGCCGCCGCGCGGGATGAGGACCTCCGACTCCTTGGGCCGATAGCGGGACAAGGGGTCGATGTTGCGGCCGTTGTCCGTAGTCACTTCGAGCACGACATTCTCGCCCGCCCGACCGTTGGACTTCGCGTTTTCGGTGGCGCGGTCGGCCTTTGCCGGGTCGCTGGACGTGCTGAGGTACTCGGGCATCTCGACCTGCTCACCGTTGGCGAACCTCTTGATCAGCTCATCCGGCATGAACGTACCCCGGTAGAACGTCCCCTCGACCGGCGGCAGGTGCTCCAGCGCACGGTCCATTTTCTCGATGAACTCCGGGACCCGTCCCGCACGGAGGCCGGAGATCGGCTGACCACGTAGGTACTTGTTCGCGTCCTCGGCCCAAGGGCCGGTGTAGTCGGCGATGATGAGCGCGTCCTCGGCGGTGAGATTCTCTGTCAGCGGGTTCTCGTCAGCCTTCTTCTCGACCTCCTCCGACCACTTCTTCCTGTCGCCATTGCGGTACTTCGGGACATCGTCCAGCGCGGTCATCGGGTCCGGGCGCTCGGAGCAACTTCCCCCATCCGGACCGGGCTCGGGCTCCGGCTCGGGCTCCGGCTCGGGCTCCGGCCTCGGCTCATCAGTGAGTCCAAGAGCATGGGTGACCCTGTTCTCCGCGTCTTGGTACGTATCGACACCAGCGATAGAGAATCCGGAGAGCGACTGCGCCACGTCCATCGCGGAAGCGCTTCCGGGGTCGGCTGCGAGCGCGACGCCGCTGACGACACCCCCCCTGGCGACCACACGCGTACGAACCGCGGCCGAGGCAAGCGTGTAACGCCCGTCACCGGCCGCGCCGGTGTTCACACTGCCGGAGAAGGCGACCTTGGTTCCGTTCAGGCAGTCGTTCTTACTGTCCTTGTCCTTGTCCTCGTCCTGGTCGTCGCTCTCGTCGCCATCATCCTTGTTGTCGTCGTTCCTGCCGCCGCTGCTCCCGCCCGAGGCACCACCGGTACCTCCGCCGGAGTCAGACCCGCCGGTGCCTGTGTCCGTGCAGCTCTGCATGATGCCCCAGGGGGCCATGACTGGATTGCACTCGACGCCGCCGCTCGACCCACCACTGTCAGAACCGCCGTCGGAGCCGCCGCTGTCGGAGCCGCCGTCGGAGCCGCCGCTGTCAGAACCGCCGTTGGAGCCGCCGCTGTCGGAGCCGCCGTCGGAGCCGCCGCTGTCAGAACCGCCATCCGAGCCGCCGCCGTTGGAGCCGCCGCCGTCGGAACCGCCATCCGACCCGCCGCCGTCGGAGCCACCGTCAGACCCGCCGGTGTCCGTGTCCGTGCAGCTCTGCATGATGCCCCAGGGGGCCATGACTGGATTGCACTCGACACCGCCACTCGACCCACCATTGTCAGACCCGCCGTTGTCGGACCCGCCGTCCGAGCCGCCGTTGGACCCGCCGTCCGAGCCACCGCCGTTGGACCCGCCGCCGTCCGACCCGCCTCCGTCGGAACCGCCGCCGTTGGACCCGCCGCCATCCGAACCCCCGTCGGAGCCGCCCCCGTTGGAACCACCGCCGTCCGAACCCCCGTCGGAGCCGCCCCCGTTGGAACCACCGCCGTCCGAACCACCATCGGAGCCGCCATCGGACCCGCCGCCGTTGGAGCCGCCATCGGACCCGCCGCCGTTGGAGCCGCCGCCGTTCGACCCACCGCCGTTCGAGCCGCCCCCGTCGGAGCCACCGCCGTCCGAACCGCCATCGGACCCACCGCCGTTGTCCCCGCCGCCGGAGTTACCGCCACCGCCGGAGTCCCCGCCGCCGTTGCCGCCGCTACCCGATTCCCCGCCACCCGATTCCCCACCACCCGAGTCACCGCCGCCCGACTCGCCACCGCCGCCTGCGACCGTGTCGCTGTCACAGTCGCCGCCGAGGATGTTGCAGACCGCGGTCTGGAGACCATTCGCGACCTGAGTCCCCACGCCACTGAGAACCAGCGTGCCGATGATCAGAGCGACCAGACCGACCATGCCTACGTACTCGACCGTCCCCTGACCACGGTTCCGGCGCCACCCGATCATGTGCGGAATCGACGGGAACGCTTCCCGACGCAACCGCTCGCGCGTCCAACGCGGCCTCACAGCCCGCTGCTCGACGGGCAGTTCGAACCAGGTCCGGCCGGCACCCGCACTCACCAGCGCCAGCAGAGCACCCGGCAACAGAAGCTGGCTGAGCCCCCGCGCCGAACCCCCGTACAGATTCACGACACTGCCGACCAACAGCCACACCTGGAGACCGACCAACGCGAACCAGACGACCTTCCCGCCCGTCCAGAGTCGCCGCGCCAGGATCACCGCGGCGATCCCGGGCGCCACCGCGTACAGCGCCAGCAGACTGAGCGTCGGCGTGACACGGGTACCCAGCTCCAGCAGCGAGTTCACCACGCCGACGCCGCCCAGCAACGTGAGAGCGAACATCAGATACAGCAGAACCCGGGTCGCGGCGAGTGCTCTCGGCAACTCCCAGCGCTGCGCGGGTATGCCGGCCTGGAACGCGAGGCCCTGTGAGTCCGACACGGGGAAAACCCTTCAGCAAACTGCCTAAGATGTCCGGCCCAGGCGTCCAGCCGTGACGCGTATGTCAGTACGGTACGTACGCGCAAGACCGATGCCGAGGGTCTACGGGCCCACCTCGGGCCCACGCCGGGCCCACGCCGCGTCTCAACGGCCGACTCCCCCTCCCCGAACGCCCGGACGACATCGGGTGACCGAACACAGCGGCTGCCGCGTCGCGTGGGATCGCCGGATGGACGAAGCGCTCGGAGTGCGAGGGCGGGCAGTACCAGAACTGCGGCCACGTCTCACCGCTGAGCGCCGGCGCCGCCCCGCCCTACGAGAACCCCTCCCGGCGACGATCACTACACGCGCGGCTCAGCGTCCCTGCCGGCGTCAGCCTGCCTGCCCAAGTGCCGCAGGTGCCTGTATCCGCGGCGACCCGAGGATCACGGGCGGGTCGGCCGATGTGATCCACGGCGGTCGAGAGACGAGGTACGAAGCAGGTTTCGTGGTGCGGAGCGGGGTACACGGGTTCGTACGAAACGAACGGGCATCCCCCCCGAAGGGGCGATACCACCGGGACCGACGTCCGCTGCCCGTAAGAAGCGGAACCCGGACACCGTGCCTCTCGCGAGGACGCGGTTACGCACCGATCAGACCTTGAGGTGAGGAACACCATGATTCTCCTTGGCGCCATTCTGCTCATCATCGGCCTGCTGGTCGGTATCTCCCTCTTCACGACTATTGGCGGTGTGCTTGTCCTGATCGGTGCCGTCCTATGGCTCTTGGGCGCCACCGGTCGCGCCGTCGGTGGTCGTAAGCACTACTTCTGAGGGACCATCGCGGTTGGAATGTCCGCCGTATGTCAACGGCTACTCGGTTCTCCCCGGAGGCGGCCAGCCGTTTTTCCCCAACCGCGGCCAGATGTCTCTCCGCTGTCGGTAGGCGGATGAGCGAGGGGATCACCCCTGACCGCTGGTCGCTTGGTCGAGCCGGAAGGAATCACCGTCGATGCGGCCGACAGCTCCGCACGAACAGCGCCGGGCGGGCTCGACGGTCTGTTGCTCAGCGGACCGGGCTCATGGCCCGAGCGTGGAAATGCGGGCCACAGAAAACCGTCCCCGGCCTGCTTTCGCAGATCAGGGGCGGTTTTGCGGCAGCAGCGGAGGGTTTTGAACGCGCTTGCGTGAGCCCCCTCACCTGCGGTTTTCCTGAGAGTGGGACATACCACCCTGTTTCCATCCCGCTGAGTCCTGCTCGATCGACCTCTGACGGTTCCTATGCGGAACGTTCCGCACGGCGAGGATGGGCTCCGCCGGCGTTTTTCGCCTGGCGTCTCGGCGGTTAACCCAGGCTGGGTGACGACCGTCGCTGTGGATGGTCGCATTGTGTAACTGATGTGTGGGGTGACGCGGGCTGAGGGACTGGACCGCCCCATTGCCTGATGGGTATTTCAGGGGCCTGGGATCAGTGGCGGGCCGACTCGGGCGGCTCGGTTGATTCTGGATCGTGGCATGCCTCCCGCTGGTGATTATGCGTCTCTCTCGGACGTGGGGTCCCGCCACCGTGGGGCGTCCAACGATCTTGGAGGCCATCGATATATCAGCCGGCCCCGGGAGCTCGGTGTGGGGTCGACCGCGTGCGTGCGAAGCCGACGGCAGCCTCTCGGGCATCTCGGGCACGTTGCGGGAATGTCCCCGCAGGCGCGGGGTCGACCCCAACGCCGAGCGCACCCGGTCCAGGGATGCAGGAACACCGGCCTGACTCCGCTGTTCTGGATGCACATCGGACCCTATCTGGACGTTTTGGGTGACTGCCTCTGAACCGTCTTGAGGTTCACGGGCGTCCATAGAGTCTCGCTGGCACACTCTTCTTGTGGATGCTGGGACTTCAGCGGTTCTGGGTGCTGCGGTGGGAGTAGTGGGAACAGCCCTTGCAGCGGTCATTGCCGGGAGAGCGGGGCAGCGGCAGGTTCGAGCTGAGCGGCGAGGAGACGGCGGCACAGATCAAAAACCTGTCCGACCTCTCGGCCTACAGCGGCTACCGCGAAGCGGCGACGGCCCTCACGGAACGCGTCGGTGCGGTGGTGTCCGGGAGCGGAATGAGCCCACAGACGCAGGCCCACTTCCGCGAGACGTTCCTCGCCCCACTCCAGGCAGGCATCACCCTTGAAGCCCCGCTACTGGTCGCGCTCACGCCGCCCGCAGGCTGACTACTCGGCCTTCTTGAAGCACTGCGAGTACACGGTCACGTCAAGTAGGGGCGTGTTTCCGTCGAGGCCTTTAAGCCACCTGACCTCAAGCTGGCTGTGCGTCTTCTGGTGGACGGCCAGCACCTCGGGATTCTTATTCCGACTGCCGTCATCTCCGTCCTTCACGATTTTCCACCCATCATCGGGCAGCGATCGCTTCAGATTGGCAAATCCTTCGCCGAGCTTACTGTTATCAATTCCGTACATGGACCAGGGGTGCCTCACCCAGACACCCTTGTTGCCGTCATCGGTGCAGGCCGATGTGTATGGCCCAGGTTCGGTGACTTTTCCCTTGACTTTGAACATGTCCAGCACCTGGCTGGAGAGCGATGACACTTCGCCCTCCACTGCGGAGGAGCTACGTGTAGGAAGAGGCTTACCGCTGTCCTTGTCCATTGAACATCCTGCAGTGAGAAGGAGTGATGACGTCATGAGCGTGGCAATCAGCCCAGTTCGCTGCGCGCCGCGCCATCTATTCGAGCTTGACATCTCCATACCTTCCCGCAATTACGTCTGCTTGGTTTTGGAGGCTCGTTGAAGCCTGCCCCTCGTTGTAATCCCAGTAGGAGCTGTGCCCCGAGAGGAAGCTACCGGTGTCGTTCTGCATGACGTTGGCGCCGAATCCTTCGTCGGTGGGGTTCGCCCACCAGTTGCCGAGGCCGACCAGTCTGCCACCGTGACGGACGACGGCGTCATCCACCGACCCGTCCGCCCCCTCGGCCCACACGTGGTCGGCTCCTACGCCCAGATCCTTCGCATGCCCGACCTGCATTCCCGGGCTACCGAGCGCAATGATGTCATCCGCCGGGATGTGGTTATGTTTGGCGGTCTCACCGATCACTGTGCTGCCGTAGCTATGTCCGATCACAGTCGTATGGCTGGAATTTGGTCCACCTTGTGCGGTTTGGGTTCCCTGGAGAAAATCGTCGAGTCTCGGACCAGCGTGCTCCGCACGCGAACCATCCGTGGCCTGGGGAATGGTATCCGGGGCATCGTAGTCGAACCAGTAAATGCTCGAAACTGATTGACCGGGCACGAGATGCTGACTCTCTCGCCACATCGCCTCGCTGCGGTCAATGCCGCCGCCGGTTCCCCCGATATTCGTTCCCGTCCCGGGGACGTAAACCGCAGTATGGTCAGCCGTGTCAGGGTTTCCGTTGGCGAGAATTACTCGCCCGTCGTCCTCCCCTTTAGGGTCGAAGCCCAATAGATACGCTTCAGGCAATCCCTTTTCGCCGGTTCTGTCGAATCGTTCCTGAATGGCCCTTGTTCCGTTCAGGACTTTCTCAAGCTCAGCCTTCCGGTCACCATATTTTTCGTTCCAGGCCATCCACTCATCGGAGTGGACCCTCACAGGACCGTTGATGGTGTTGATCATCGTGTACTTGTTGGCGGGCTCAGCGGGGATCGAGTCGAGGTCCAGCTGGTACTGCGCACGGGTCTCATCGAACACAGTGCGGTTGGCCTCATCACGTACTTCAGCGGGCAACCCGTTCATCTCGCCCACTGCCTTCGGGCGGAGGGCTAGGTAGGCAGCGCGCTCTTCTGGCGTGAGTTCCTTCCACCACTGCGCGTTGGCCTTGGGGTCGCCGTCCTTGGGCGGGTGCTTGATGCTGTCGAGGTAGTGCTCAGCCGCCTTGGACACACCGGCCATGTCCGACCTGGCGTCTGCCCAGTCGCGGTTGGAGACGGTGAGGTCATCGTCGGCCTTCAGCGCCCGAATCTTCGGCTCCCACTTGCTGTCCGCCTCCGTCGCCTCCTTCAAAGCAGCGGCGATACGGTCCGCGATGGCCAGGGCCTCGGCGTGATGGGGGTTGGGGTCAAAGTTGGCGGACTGACGACCTACCGCCTGGGCCGTCGGATCGGTAGCACCGCTGACCGAACCGCCCTTGGGCGGCAGTTCGACGCCGTTCGCCGGCTTCCCCTCCGGGTAGGTGACGCTGCCGTCGGCGTTAACCGTGAACTTCCGGGCCTCCGCGTCGTCGAGTGCGGCCAGGAGCTTCTTCCGGGCAGCGTCCATGTCGAAGGCGAAGCCATTGAGTGCCGCACTGACCAGGCCGCATTCGGTCTGCGTGTAGTGGAAGTTGGCCGAGAGCTTCTTGAGTTCCCCGACTGCTGCGTCAAGAGCCTTGCCCTTAAGGGCCTTGTTCATTCCGGCGGCGATGACGTTGTCGATCTCGTCCTTGGCCGCGCTGGCCATGTCACCTGTCGCGCGGTAACCGTCGGCTGCCTGCTCGAACTCGGAGGGCTTGAGCTTCTTGAGCGTGGCGAGGTCCATAGCCGCCCCGTCACCGCCCCGAGCCCTGGCCGCCGACGGCGGGCGTGTCGGTGTACTTGGTGTCGATGTTGCCGAACGCAGCTCGGACGCCTTCATCGGTCAGGAGCAGGTCGTGGCCGACCTGTTCAAGAACCTCTTTTACGCCACCACAACGCTCATTGACCGACTTCACGTAGCGGGTCCAGGAGCTGTACACGTCCTGCTGAGCGCCGGCGGTCAGGCATCCCACGTCGTCGCCGAGGCCTTTCTGCCCGTCCGCTAACTTGGTCAGGGCTTTGCCGATCCCTTCCCGCAGCCCGCCGACGCCCTCGCCTGCCTTGTTCCATGCGGCTTTGGTCGACTTGAGACCTTCCGTCACGCTACTGGTGGCGCTCCCGCCGCCGGGATCGGCGAGTTGGTTGATCTGCATGTGCGCCGGGCCGCCACGCGCGGCAGTATCCGCCTTGAGCTGTTCCCACTCGTCCCACGCCATGCCTGATCTCCTCCCCGTGGCCCGCGCCGAAGCGAGACGCGAGCAGTCACCCAACGTCCGCTGTTCGATTGGAGGTTGCTGTGACAGAGGTTACAGACGGACGCGTTGTGTGACGTCCGCACGATCACCCAACTCGCCCCGAGTACCTGTACCTAGTTCATTGCTGGTGTCCTTCGCCGCCGTCGTTTTGTCGCCGGGGGGATGCGGCGGGGACCGACTCTGCCGACGACGGTGCAGCGGATGCCTTCTCCGCAGCGGCCAGGTCGGGCAGCGGGTACTTGTCCGCGGCACCCGGATCGCCGAGGGTTCGTCAGGGCGATGCGGGACGACGAACACGCTTGCCAGAACACGCCAAGTCATCGAGGCCTCGGGTACGAAGGCACCCGAAGTCGTGAGCTGGATCGAGGAGTCACGCCGATGGACCTGATGTGTTACTCGCACGCCGACGCGCGCGACGTCCGCTCCTTGCTCCTGGACATTCACGACGAGGTGTACGCGAACGATCCCGACCCGTTCCACTCGTGCGAACGATTCTCGTACTTCGTCGACCTGCGGTCGGGGCGCGAGGACTGGCTGTGTGTCTCGGGACGGGAGAACGGCGGCCCGGTCGGATACGCATTCGGCGCGAAGTTTAAACCGGGCGGGTGGTGGAAGGGAACGGACCGGCCCAAGGACGTGCGCGGCCGGATCTTCGCCCTGTCCGAGTTGATGGTGGTGCCCCCAGTGGCAGGGCACCGGCCGGGCGCAACAGATTCGTGACGCGCTGGTCCAAACCGCCGACGTCGACTTCGTGACGCTCCTCGTCGAGGTGGTGCTGCCAGGGGTGAGCGTGCTGGAGCGGCTGGTCTCCGGCTCGCGCGAGCGCGCCGAGAAGCGCCTGTGGACGACGCTCGCCGCCGCCCCGACCGCGCGGGGGTCTGCGGATCGCGGCCGGCACCTGGTAACCGGTCAGCAGCACGACCGGACCCTTCTTGCTCAAGTTCAACGCCCGTTCCAGAGCGGAGAAGAACTCCAGTAGCCGAGCGCGCTTGATACGTGCCATGGACAAGGAACCTAGAAGGCCGTCGGTGTGGCAAAGCGTGAGGCACAGACGGGCACAAAAAACCGCCCCCGATCTGTTTTCGCAGATCAGAGGCGGTTTTGCGGCGGTAGCGGAGGGATTTGAACCCTCGGTGAGTTTCCCCACACTCGCTTTCGAGGCGAGCTCCTTCGGCCGCTCGGACACGCTACCGAGAGAGAGCTTAGCCCAAGGTGGGCCGTGCTCCGAAATCGATATCCCGGGTGCGACCCGAAGGACGCCCGATGGCTGGTCGGCGGCTGCCCGACAACCCGTCAGCGGTCCCGGAAGAACGACGTCAGCAGGTCGGAGCACTCCTCCGCGAGCACCCCGTGGATCACCTCGGGCCGGTGGTTGAGGCGTCGGTCCCGTATGACATCCCAGAGCGAGCCGGCTGCCCCCGCCTTCTCGTCGAGCGCGCCGAAAACCACCCGGTCCACCCGGGACTGGACGATCGCGCCCGCGCACATCGTGCACGGCTCCAGGGTCACCACCAGCGTGCACTCCGTGAGCCGCCAGGCTCCGAGCTTCCCGGCGGCCCTGCGGATCGCCAGGATCTCCGCATGTGCCGTCGGGTCGCCCGTGGCCTCGCGTTCGTTGTGGCCCGCGGCGAGCACCGTGCCGTCCGGGGACAGCACGACGGCGCCGACCGGTACATCACCGGACAGGGCAGCCCGTGCCGCCTCCTCCAGGGCAAGGCGCATGGCCGCCCGCCACGGTGCGCGTACCGGGTCGGGCGCGGGGTCGTGCCGGATCACTATCGGACGGTCTCCAGCACCTCGGCGGCTCCCAGAGCCTCCGCGATCTCGGCCATCGCGTCCGAATCCAGCGCCAGCAGATCGGCCTCGGACAGGCCGAGGTCGGTGAGAATCTCGCGGTCGCCGACGGCTCCCGCGGGCACGGTCTCCCCGTTCTTCAGGGGGATGTCCTCTTCCTCCTCGTCGTTCTCGTCCGGTTCGCCGTCCTCCGTACCGTCGAGGTCCAGCGTGTCCAAGTCGTCGGCCGGGTCGTCGTCGTCCCTGCCGAGCAGTTCATCAATGAGGATCTCCCCGTACGAGGAGCGTGCGGCCGCGGCCGCGTCGGAGACGTAGATGCGAGGATCTTCCTCGCCCTCCACGCGGAGGATGCCGAACCAGGCATCCTCCTGCTCGATAAACACGAGCACCGTGTCCTCGTCCACCGAGGCTTCGCGGGCCAAGTCGGTCAGGTCCGACAAGGTCTCCACATCGTCGAGCTCTGTGTCGCTCGCTTCCCACCCGTCTTCGGTGCGCGCGAGCAGTGCGGCGAAGTACACCGTGACTCTCCCACTGGTCAGAGGTGTGACGATCCGGCGGTGCGCTGATCTGCCCCGCCCACTCGGAATCGTGGCAGAAACGAACGCTTCGCGAGAGGTCTTCCACCGTTGCGTCGTCGGGCCATTTTATTAGGCCCCTGTTCGGCTCCGGGCGCCGGATGCCTTCCATGAGCATGCGGGATGGACATGAGGTACGTCGCGCGCCGGGCGCGGCTACCGGCCGGTCACCACCGGAACGTACGCATCCGCATCTGCTGGCGCATCCGCGCGGCGCGGGCCTGCCGGGGTTTTACGCGCTCGCGCAGCGCCTTGGCCTCGTTCAGCTCCCGCAGAAACTGCGCGCGCCTCCGACGGCGCTCCGCCTCGCTCTCCCGAGCGTCTGCCCGGGTCTCCTCCGGGGTCTCCGCCCGGGTCACGTCCCGACCGTCCGCCTGGTCCGCTTCCCGGGCCTCCGCCTCCGCCTCGGCCTCGACCTGGTCGCGGCGCTGATCCCGGCCTTCCCGATCCTCGTCCGGCATGGCTGCGTCACCACCTCAGGCTCCGTACTCAGCTCCGCGGTCGTATCGGGGCCCCTAGACACCTTCCCTCGCTGACAGGGGTTGATGCCAGCCAGGCGGTCGCAGCGCGTGGAGCCTTGGCCCCCGGTTACTGTGTCGCCATGCGGATTCATGTCGTCGACCACCCGCTGGTGGCGCACAAACTCACCACGCTGCGCGATCGGCGCACCGACTCCCCGACCTTCCGGCGCCTCGCCGACGAGCTGGTCACGCTGCTCGCGTACGAGGCCACCCGGGACGTCCGGACAGAACAGGTCGACATCAAGACACCGGTAACGGGCACGACGGGTGTGAAGCTCTCGTATCCGCGCCCGCTCGTGGTCCCGATCCTCCGGGCCGGCCTCGGCATGCTGGACGGCATGGTGCGGCTGCTGCCGACCGCGGAGGTGGGCTTCCTCGGGATGATCCGCGACGAGGAGACCCTTCAGGCGTCCACGTACGCCAACCGTATGCCCGAGGACCTCTCGGGACGCCAGGTGTACGTGCTCGATCCCATGCTGGCCACCGGCGGCACGCTGGTCGCGGCGATCCGCGAGCTGATCAAGCGCGGCGCGGACGATGTCACGGCGGTCGTGCTGCTCGCGGCGCCCGAGGGCGTCGAGGTGATGGAGCGCGAACTCGCGGGCACGCCGGTGACGGTCGTCACGGCGGCGGTCGACGAGCGTCTCAACGAGAACGGCTACATCGTGCCGGGCCTCGGCGACGCGGGAGACCGTATGTACGGGACGGCCGAGTAGGACATCCCCTTGGGGCTCGGTTTGAGTTGAAGCTCGGTTCGCGTTGGGGCCTGGTTCGCATTGGGGCCCGGTTCGCGTTGAGGCCCGGTTCGCGCGGCAGGCGAACCGGGCCCCGTCGGAAGGCGCGGCGGTCAGTTCTTCGGGGCGGCCCCCAGATCCCCGCAGGCGGGATCCGACGCGGCGCTCGACACGGTGGCCAGGGCCTGGTCGGCGTCCTTCTGTTCGGTCAGCGCCTCGAAGGCCGCGCCGATGATCAGATCGACATCCGGTGTCTTACGGTTGTCAGTCTTCGACGTGGCCCCCTTCAGCTGGGCACCGAGGACGGTGAAGAAGCCGTCCTCCGACTTCAGCGCGCCGAGCAGTATCCCGGTGCCAGGGACCTTCTTGTCGTACGCGGCGGGGGCGTTGCCCACCTTGCCGATGACGAAGCCGCGTTTCTTCAGCTCGTCGGCGGTGGTCTGGGCGAGTCCGCCTCGCGGGGTCGCGTTGTAGACGTTGACCGTGATCTGGCCGGGCTTGGGGAGCGCCTTGACGGGCTCGGACGAGTGCGTGCAGCCGGACTTCCCGGCGGCGGCGGCGCTTTTCGTGCCGCCCCCCGTGAAGACGTCGATGAGCTGCAGCGTTCCCCAGCCGGCCAGGCCGAGGGCAACGACGGATGCGACGGCCGCGAGCACGATTCTGCGACGATGACGGGGGCGGCGCATGCGCGGGTACTTGTTGCCCGTAATGCGGTACTTTCCGCCCATGCCGGGGGGAGTCAGCATGCTCATGGCCGCAGCGTAGTGCGCGCTGGTGGTGTTTCCTACTAAATGATCAACCGGTTGCGCGGTCCGGGTGGCGAAAGGCCCCGAAAGGCTCAGTGCCCGAAGGGCCGGCCCTGCCGGAGCCTCCTCCGCCAGTCCCTGTCCGGCACTCATCAGGGTCTGTCCGTACGGGTCAGACCCTGTCCGGTACGGGCCGGATCAGCGCGGATCCATCTCCAGCACGCGTGCGTGCAGCACCTGGCGCTGCTGGAGCGCGGCGCGTACGGCGCGGTGCAGGCCGTCCTCCAGATAGAGATCGCCCTGCCACTTCACGACGTGAGCGAAGAGGTCCCCGTAGAAGGTCGAGTCCTCGGCGAGCAGCGTCTCCAGGTCCAGTTGACCCTTCGTGGTCACGAGCTGATCGAGGCGGACCGGGCGCGGCGCGACATCCGCCCACTGCCGGGTGCTTTCCCGGCCGTGGTCGGGATACGGCCGCCCGTTACCGATGCGCTTGAAGATCACACGGAAAGCCTACCGGGCGAGCGGCTCCGGGCGCAGCCATGGTGCCCGAGTTCAAAGCTCACATTCAGTGACAAAGGGGGAGTGAGGCGTGAGTGGAACCAGCCCTTCCGGTGCCTGTACCCCCGGGAACGCGGCCGTCGGTCACCGGACCGTGCCGCTGATTCGCTCGAAAGGGGTCGGGTGAGGTGTGCGACGGCGGCTCACCCCCCCGCCCGTCCGCCGGGCCCGTCAGACGGGCGGGGTACCGGGCGGGGACTGCGGGCGCGGGTTCGGCGGCGGATGCGGGCCCGGATCGGGGGGTAATTTGGGGCCGCCCGGTTTCGCGTGCTTTCCGTTGCTCATTCTGGCCCTTCGGTTCGAGAGCCCGAAGATTCCGAACGGCGGAAAGATATCCACGCGCCTCGGGAAATTCGCCTCGGCGCACCTGAGGCACAGCAGGTCCATACAGCCGTCCTGGGTGGTGCGTGCAGCCTCCACGCTGTTTATCCAGCAGGATTCGCAGTACCAGCAGTCCGTCTTTGAGAGCAGCACGGTGGTCAAGGTCGCCCTGGGCATCAGGTCACCTTTCCGTGTGCCGTGTTCTGATGCCCACCTGCGGATACCCGGAGATCAACCGGCTCGTACAATTCACCTGCTTCGGCGGATAGTTGTTCCGTCCGGTGCCGCCTGAGCATGGTCGTGCCGAGGACCACGGCCGCCAATTCAGGGGGACGGTGTGTCATTGAGTTCGATTCCTCGCGCATTGTCGTCCTCGGGGCGATGCAACTACGTTGCACAGGACAAGGGTTGCGTTGCGCGGGGCGGGCGCACAACATCGCACGCGTTCCAGTCGAGATCTGTCACATGACATGAGGGGAGCGGCCATGGGCCGACGCAACGCAGGGGGCGGGGAGAAAGTCGCCAGCACGGCCGATGTGTTCGGTGAAGTTCTCAGGCACTGCCGTGAGTCCATAGGTGTTACGCAAATAGCACTGGCTGGCGAAGTCCCCTGCGATCGCTCCTACGTTGCCCGAGTGGAAGCCGGAACACGTGTTCCTGACGAGAAATTCGCTGAGACTTGCGACATCGTGTTGCGTACCGGCGGCATCCTGCAGAAGCTCTGGCACAAGATCGACTGGTATCCGGAAGTGGACCATCCGGACTGGTTCAAGCGCCGTGCCGCCATGGACGCCGAGGCGACGGCGCTCCGTGAGTACCAGACCCAGATGATGCCGGGACTGCTGCAGACCGAGGACTACGCCCGCGCGCTGCTCTCGCGCCGGGCCGGCGGGGACGAACTGGACAGGCGTGTTCGCGCGCGGCTCAGCAGGCAACACAGGTTTCTCTCCCCCGAGGGTCCACTTCTGCTCATGGTCCTGGATGAGAGCTGTATCAGGAACACCGTCGGAAGCGCGGCCGTCATGCGGGACCAGTGCGCACATCTGCTGCGTGTGGGAAAGCAGCCGAACATCCGTGTCCAAGTCGCCCCTGCGGGTGTCCCGGGTATTTGGCGTCCCAATACTTCCATGTCCCTGATCACCCTCTCGGATGGCCATGTCTGGGTGTACTCGGAATCGCTTGACCGCGGACATTTCAGCGACGATCCGGAAGTTACCGGCCGCCATGCACAGACCTATGCTGTTCTGAGGGCGGATGCGCTTTCCGCCTCCGAGTCTGCCGCGTTGCTCCATGACGCGATGGAAGGGTACGGCCACCATGATGAATCGCGATTTCAGAGCGACAACGTGGGTAAAGAGCAGTTACAGCGGCGACAACAGCGGAAATTGCGTGGAAATAGGCACCGGTATCCCGGGCATTATCCCCGTACGTGACAGCAAGAATACCGAAGGTCCGGTGCTTGTGTTCAGCAGAGCCGTTTTCTCCACCTTTGTTTCCGATGCCAGAACTGTCGCGCACCCCACCGCCTGAAAGCGATGGGGTGCGCTGTGCCGTCGGGCCGCCCCGCTACGCGGTGGGCGTGTGGCCGCGGGAATGCGAAACAGCGCCGGACTCGGCGCCCTTGAGCGGGATCCGCGCCGCATCGGCCGTCGCCGCCGGCTTGGTCACCGAGCTCAGATCGTGGGCGTAGGTGCCCACTGCGTTGGCGATCACATCGATGTTAATGCCGAACGCCTTCATATTGATGTTCGAGAGGTCGTCGCAGGCTGAGTGGTAGCACTTGTCGTACGCGATACCGGCCTCGCCGCCGTACTTCGCCGCCTGGGCCTCGGACTTGATGCCCTCGGCGCCGGTGAAGGTGCCGCCGGACGGGATGCCCGCGTCGATGAACGGCCCGTAGTCGGAGCGGCCGTCGAAGTCCGTGCCCTCGTGCGGAACGTTCCTGCTGTCGAGGAAGTCGGTGATGCCCTTCTCCAGCTGGGCGGAGCCCTCGGGCCCGGGGCCCGCGCCCGTGCCGTCCGAGTCGTCGCCGTCGTACACGAACTGAGCGAAGTTCGGCGAGGCGATCATGTCGAAGTTGAGGTAGAGCGCGATGTCCGCGCGCTGTGCGGCGGTGAGGCCGTTGACGTACGCCTCGGCGCCGAGCAGGCCCAGTTCCTCCGCCGACCACCAGGCGAAGCGCACCTTGTTCGCCGGCTTGTCATGCGCCTTGGCGAGCTTGAGGGCGACCTCCAACAGCCCGGCGGAACCCGAGCCGTTGTCGTTGATGCCGGGGCCCTCGGTGACGGAGTCCAGATGGGAGCCGAGCATCACGGTCCGGTCCGCCCTGCCGCCCTTGGTCTCGGCGACCACATTGCGGGTGGTGCGCTCCTCCTGGAGCTGGCGGATGTCCAGGGAGACCTTCACCGCGCCCTTGGCGGCCTCGGCGGCGAGCGCCTGGCCCTCGGCCTGCGTGATACCGCCCGTGGGGATCTTCCCGGCGTCCGGGCCGCCGAGCGTGCCGTTGAGCGCGCCCTCGGTGTTGTTGTAGATGATCGCGGCGACCGCGCCGGCCGCCGCCGCTTCCTTCTGCTTCGTCGCGAAGTCGCAGCCGCCGCGCTGGATCAGCGCGATCTTGCCGGTGAAGGCGCCGGCGGCGTAGTCGGCCGGCTCGCAGCCGGTGGTCGCGTCGACCGGGACGGCGGCGAGGTCGGCCGCGATGCCGCCCTCCTTGGTGGACGTCGTGTACGACATGGCCGCGATCGCGACATCGCGAGGCGTCGGCGCGGTGACCGTCAGCTTCTCGGCGAGCGTCTCGATATAGGTGATGTCGAAGGTGTCGTACGAGACCTGGTAACCGGCCTTCTTCAGCTGGCTGTACACATACGCGGCGGAGGCGTCATGGCCGAGCGTGCCCGCCGCCCTGTTGCCGTTGGCCGAGTCCGCGATGGCCTGGAACTTCTCCAGATGCCGGTACGCGTCGCCGGCCGATGCCTCGCGCACCAGCTTCCGGGAGAGCTTCGCCGCGTCCTTGGCGGCGTCCTTGGCCGGGTCGTGCGAGCGCGCGGAGGCGGGCGAGGCGGAGAGCAGCAGAGGGGCGGCGAGCGCGGTGGTGGTCGCGACTGCCAGGAGTCTGCGGGAAGTTGCGTTCACAGGGGCTGGGATCCTTCCGGTGCGAACGAATGTGAGGGAAAGCTAGCCAGCGCCGCGCCGCCTGGGAACAGGTGTGTCATAGCTCACGGTGCGTATCGGGTGATCAGCCGCGGATCAGGCCTGGTTCGGCTCTGATTCGGCCCTGATTCGGGGCGGGGTGGGGCGGGGCGGCGCGGGGCAGGTCGGGGCGGGCCGGTCGCGGATCGGTTGTGGTCCGGAGCCCGGATCGGCCGGCGGTCAGTCGGCCTTGGGCGCTCGCGTCGCCTTGGCCGCCTTCGCCGCGCGCTTCGCTTCCTGCTTGAACGCCCGTACCCTGGCCAGCGATTCGGGTCCGGTGATGTCCGCCGCCGAGCGGTACGACCCCACGTCCCCGTACGCGCCCGCGGCCTCGCGCCAGCCCTTGGGCTGTACCCCGTACTGCTTGCCCAGCAGCGCCAGGAAGATCTGGGACTTCTGCGTGCCGAAGCCGGGCAGCGCGTTCAGCCGGTCCCGGACCTCCGCGCCGGTGGCGATGTCACGCCAGATCGCGGTGGGATCGCCGTCGTAGTGCTCGACGAGGTACTGACAGAGCTGCTGGACGCGTCGGGCCATCGACCCCGGATAGCGGTGCACGGCGGGCTTGTCCGAGAGCAGCGCGACGAACGCCTCGGGGTCGTACGCGGCGATCTCGCGGGCGTCGAGGTCGTCGTGTCCCATGCGTACGGCGATGGTGTACGGGCCGGAGAACGCCCACTCCATCGGGACCTGTTGGTCAAGCAGCATGCCGACCAGCGCGGCCAGCGGGCTGCGGCCGAGCAGCTCGTCGGCCTCGGGCTGTTGTGCGAGCCGGATTGTGGTGCTCATTCAGCGATGATCACCCGGGCCGCGCCATGACGCGCGTACGCCACGCGCTTGCTGTGTGTTCATATGACTAATTTGTGGTCCGGATGGCGGAGTCGGTCGAGGGGTAGATCACGACTCAGGGAAAATCACCGGAACCGTCGGGAAAGGCCGCTCGCCCGTGACACAGCCGTTTGAATTGCCGGATTTCTATATGGCTTATCCGGCCCGACTCAATCCGCACCTGGAGGAGGCCAGGGCGCATTCCAAGCGGTGGGCCAGGGACATGGGCATGCTGGAGGGGTCGGGTATCTGGGAGGAGCGCGACCTCGATTCCCATGACTACGCCCTGCTCTGTTCGTACACGCATCCGGACTGCGACGGTCCGGCGTTGTCGCTGGTCACGGACTGGTATGTGTGGGTGTTCTTCTTCGACGACCACTTCTTGGAGGTCTACAAGCGGCCGCAGGACCGGGAGGGTGGCAAGGCGTATCTCGAACGGCTGGCCGCTTTCATGCCGATGGATCTCGCCGCCGGATTCCCGGAGCCGACCAATCCGGTCGAGGCGGGGCTGGCGGACCTCTGGGCCCGTACGGTCCCGAGCATGTCCATGGCGTGGCGGCGGCGGTTCGCGGAGTCCACGGAGAATCTCCTCAACGAGTCCGACTGGGAGCTCGCGAACATCAACGCGCACCGGGTCGCGAATCCGGTCGAGTACATCGAGATGCGCCGCAAGGTCGGCGGAGCGCCCTGGTCCGCGGGGCTCATCGAGTACGCGGCGCGCGCCGAAGTGCCCGCGGAGATCGCCGACTCACGCCCGCTGCGGGTGCTGAAGGAAACGTTCTCGGACGGTGTCCATCTGCGCAACGACCTGTTCTCGTACCAGCGGGAGATCGAGGAGGAGGGCGAGCTGAGCAATGGAGTGCTTGTCCTGGAGACGTTCCTCGGCTGTACGACACAGGAGGCGGCGGACGCCGTCAACGATCTGCTCACCTCGCGTGTCCAGCAGTTCGAGAACACCGCGCTGACCGAACTGGGGCCGCTCTTCGCCGAGAAGGGCCTGGATCCGCAGTCGTGCGCCGACACTCTCGCCTATGTGAAGGGGCTTCAGGACTGGCAGTCGGGCGGCCATGAGTGGCATATGCGCTCCAGCCGGTATATGAACGGCGCCGGTTCCGGTTCCGGCGCCGATTCGGACGCGGGTTCCGGGGCGGGTTCCGGGTCGGGCGCGTCGTTCTCGATGGTGCCGGTCGGTCTCGGTACGGCCGCGGCCGATATCGCGAGGACGATCGGCGCGGGTGCGCCGGCGCGGGCGCGCGGCCACAGCCATATCCCGTTCGAGCGGGTCGGTCCCTCCGTGCTGCCGGAGTTCCGGATGCCGTTCGCTCTGTCGCTGAGCCCGCATCTGGACCACTCGCGGGAGCACACGGTCGAGTGGGCCGACCGCATGGGGATCCTGAGGGCGCAGCCCGGTATCCCCGGCTCGGACGTCTGGGACGAGCGTCGGCTGCGCCGTATCGATCTGCCGCTCTGCGCGGCCGGTATCCATCCGGACGCCACGGCGGAGGAGCTAGATCTCACCTCGGACTGGCTGACGTGGGGGACGTACGGCGACGACTACTACCCGGTGGTCTACGGCAACGCGCGCGATATGGCGGGCGCGAAGGCGTGCAACGACCGGCTGGCGCTGTTCATGCCGGTCGAGAGCACGGAGACGCCGGTACCCGCGACCGGGCTGGAACGGGGGCTGGCCGATCTGTGGGTCCGTACGGCGGGCCCGATGGATCTGGACGCGCGGCGCGTCTTCCGCAAGTCCGTGGTGGACATGACCGACAGCTGGCTGTGGGAGCTGGCCAATCAGGTGCAGAACCGTATCCCCGACCCCGTCGACTACATCGAGATGCGCCGGCAGACGTTCGGCTCGGACATGACGATGAGTCTGTCCCGGCTGAGCCACGGCCGGGTGGTGCCACCCGAGATCTACCGGTCGGGGCCGATGAGGGCCATGGAGAACGCGGCGCAGGACTACGCGACGCTGCTGAACGACGTCTTCTCGTACCAGAAGGAGATCGAGTTCGAGGGCGAGGTGCACAACGGTGTGCTCGTCGTGCAGAACTTCTTCAACTGCGACTACCCGACCGGCCTCGCCATCATCGACGACCTGATGAACTCACGGATGAGCCAGTTCCAGCATGTCGTCGCCAACGAACTACCCACGCTGTACGACGACTTCGGCCTCGACGCGGACGCACGCCGGGTGCTCGACGGCTATGTGAAGGAGCTGGAGAACTGGCTGTCCGGGATTCTCAACTGGCACCACGGCTGTAAGCGGTACAAGGAGGCCGAACTGCTGGAGGACCGGGCCGGGATCACCCACTGGCTGCCCCCCGTTCCGAGCGGGCTCGGCACCTCGGCGGCACGGATTCACCTACCTGGGTGGGAACCGACGCGATCTTTGCCCCAAATGGCGCAGTAACTCGCTTACGGGCGCGCCCGTTTGTCATCCGGTCGATGTGATCTTTTACCGGATGGGGGCCGTGGGTGGCGAGTGGAAACGCGCTGTACGGGCGCACGGAGGCGCGAGACCCGCGCGCGAGGGGGCGCGAAGAGGGCTGGGAGGAGAAGAGCCGGGAGGGGGTGGAGCCACGGACGGCGGTACTGGAGGCCGTCGCGGGGTGGGTTCCGGGGGAGCCGGTCCCCAATGGGGCGTTGCCCGCTGAGTGGGAGGTGGACGACGCCTGGATCCGTACGCGTACGGGCATCGCCGGCCGTCATCGGGCTGCTCCTGGGATGTCCACGGGGGATATCGCGTACGAGGCGGCGAGGCTGCTGGTCGCCGATCCGGCGCGGGCCGGTGCCGTGCGGGCGGGTTCCGCGTGGGCGGGTTCCGTGCCGACGGGTGTGCGGGCGGGGTCCGCGCGGGCGGTGGACGCCGTGGTGCTGGCCACGGCGACTCCGGATCATCTGTGTCCGGGGACCGCGCCTGCGCTGGCGGCGCGCCTGGGGTTGGGCACGGTACCCGCGTTCGATATCGGCGCGGTGTGCAGTGGCTTTGTCTACGGTCTCGCCGTCTGCCACGGACTGGTGGTGTCGGGGCTCTTCGAACGGGTGCTCCTGGTGGGCGCCGATGTGTACTCGACCTGGCTGGATCCCCGGGACCGCTCCTCGGGCGTGGTGTTCGGCGACGGCGCCGGAGCGGCGCTGATCGGTGCGGGCAGGGCCGGGGACCCGGGCGAACTGCTCGCCTTCGACCTGGGCAGTGACGGCACGGGATATGACCTGATCACCGTGCCGGGCGGCGGGGCGCGGTCGAGGTCGGTGGCGGAACCGTCCGCCGAGGGCGACGAGTTCTTCCGGATGCGGGGGCGGGCGGTCTATCAGCACGCGGTCGAGCGGATGACCGGTTCGTGCCGCTCGCTGCTGCGCACGGTGGGCTGGGACGCCGCCGAGGTCGACCATTTCGTACCGCACCAGGCCAACGCCCGGATCCTGCGGGCCGTCGCCGAACGGGTGGGGATCGGCGCGGGGCGCTGTGTCACCCATCTCGACCGGGTGGGCAATACCGGCGCGGCCTCCATCCCTCTCGCCCTGGCGGACGCGCACGCGCGGGGACGCTTCCGCGCGGGCGACCGCATGCTGCTGACCGCCTTCGGCGGCGGCCTCACCTGGGGATCGGCGGCGCTGCGCTGGCCCGCGACGACAACGCCCGCGACGACAACGCCCGCGACGACCACGCCCACGACGACCACGCCCACGACGACCACGCCCGAGGCCGCACGGCCCGAGAACTCACGGGCCACGGCCCTCGACGGAAGGAACGGATCATGACGCCGACGACTGAACGGGGGCGCGGGCAGGAGAGCGGGACGGTCGCGGTGACCGGGCTCGGGGTGGTGACTCCCGCCGGTCATGATGAACGGTCGTTCTGGGAGGGGCTGTGCGCGGGGCGGTCGGTGGCCGGTCGGCGCCCGGAACTGGCCGGTATGCCGGTCGACTTCGCCTGTGCGGTCGAGGGCATCGATCTCGACGCCGTGATCGGCGGTCGGTCGGTCTGGCGGATGGCGCGGTTCGTGAAGCTGGCGCTGATCGCGGCCCGGCAGGCCGTGGCGGACGCCGGACTCGACCCCGCGAGCTGGGACAGCGGCCGGGTGGGCGTGGTGCTCGGCGTGGGCGTCGGAGGTGTCTCCCTGCTCGTCGACAACGCGCTGAAGCTTCAGGCGGACGGCCCGCAGGCGGTCTCCCCCGTACTGGTGCCGATGATGATCCCCAACGCGGCGGCGGGAGAGGTCGCCATCGCGCTCAAGGCCCGGGGGCCGAGCCTGGCCCCGGCGACCGCCTGCGCCTCGGGTGCCACCGCGATCGCGGTGGCCCGCGATCTGCTGACGAGCGGGCAGTGCGATGTGGTGGTGGCCGGGGGCGCCGAGTCCGTACTGACCCCGCTGGTGGTGACGGCATTCGCGCGGATGGGCGCGCTGTCGACGCGTACCGGCGCTCCGGCCGAGGCGTCACGGCCGTTCGCGTCGGACCGGGACGGGTTCGTCATCGGCGAGGGCGCCGCCATGGTCGTCCTGGAACGGGAGGCGGACGCGCGGGCCCGGGGCCGCGCGCCGCGCGCGCTGCTGGCCGGCGCGGGCGCCAGTACGGACGCGCACCATCCGACAGCGCCCGCGCCGGACGGCCGGTGGGCCCAGGCGGCGGTGGAGGAGGCGCTGCGGGACGCGGGCTGGAGCCCGTATGACGTCGAGCATGTCAACGCGCACGGCACGTCGACACCGCTCAACGACGCGATGGAGGCGACACTGATCGACCGGGTCTACCCGCACCGGCCGCCGGTCACGGCGCCGAAGGGGGTGGTCGGGCACACGCTGGCGGCAGCGGGGGCGATCGAGGCGGTGGCGACGGTGCTGACCCTCGAACATGGCGTGATTCCGCCGATCGCCAACGTGGACGCGCCCGCTGTCGAGTTCGACCTCGACTGTGTCACGAAGGAACCCCGGCGGCAGTGGGTGGAGACGGCGGTCAGCCACTCATTCGGGTTCGGCGGGCACAACGTGGCGCTGGCGTTTCGGCGGGCCTGACGACAGGTCACATCAGGGAGCTGATCGTACGAATGTCCCATGGTTCTGCGGGTGGGAGAGTCGTTTCTTCGCCATTGATTGATCGTTATACCGGCGTGAGTATAAATATCAACGCCGTTGCCGTGAACTCGGTTGACCAGACAGGCTCATTGGACCCGACGGGCTCATTGGGTCCGACGGGTTCATTGGGGCCGACGGTGGATCCGCTGACGCGCGCGCTCTTCGGGGAGGACTTCGACCGGGAGCACGCGCCGTGGCGTCGGCTCGCCGCCGCGGCGCCGTTCCGCCGCCGGCCCGGTGCCTCGTCCGGGGAACGGCTGGCGATGGCGTACGAGCGGCTGCGTACCGTCAATGACACGCTCGACAGCCCGGCGGAGCTGGTGGCCGACGCGCGCGGGCTCGCCGCGCTGCATGAGTGGCTGGGCCCGGTCGATCCGGCCTTCACGACGGTCGCGGGCATTCACTACAACCTGTTCCTCGGCAGTCTCCTCGACCACGCGCGGAGTGAGAGGGGCGCGGCGCGCGGCTCGGCGCGGGACATGGCGGGCTCGGCGGATGTGGCCGACTTCTTCGCGCTGCGCCGGGTGGGCACCTTCCTCTGTACGGAGGTGGCGCACGGAAACGACGCGGTCGCCGTGGAGACGACGGCCGCCTACGACCGGGAGCGGGACGGTTTCGTCCTGTGCACGCCGCATGCCGGGGCGCAGAAGTTCATGCCGAACACCAGCCCGGTGGGCGGCCCCAAGTCCGGTGTGGTGGCGGCACGGTTGCTCGTGGACGGTACCGATCACGGCGTCTTTCTGTTCCTGACGCCGCTGACCGACGCCGTCGGGGCGCTCCCCGGCGTCCGGGTGCGCAGGCTGCCCGCCCGGCTGGGCAGCCCGGTGGACCACTGTCTGACCTCGTTCGACCAGGTCTTCGTGGGGCGCGAGGCGCTGCTGGGCGGTGCGCAGGGGCGGATCGGTGACGACGGTGTGTTCCGGAGCGAGCAGAGCAACCGCCGACGGCGTTTCCTGACCTCGATCGGCCGGGTCACGGCGGGCAAGCTCTCGATGAGCGCGTGCGCGGTCGGCTCGGCGCGGGTCACGCTGGCGCTCGCCGTGCGGTACGGCGCGCACCGGCGGATCTCCGGTCCCAGAGGAGGGGAGCGGGTAACGGTGTTCGCGCACCGCAGCCACCACGGTCCCCTGGTCGGAGCCCTGGCCACGGTCTTCGCGATGACCTTGTTGCACCGTACGGCGCTGGACGCCTGGGAGTCGCGTACCGAAGCGGACACGGACGAGGCCGAACGGCTGGTGGCCGTCGCCAAGGGCTGGATCAGCTGGCGGGCGCGCGAGGTCATCGTGGAGTCACGGGAACGGTGCGGGGCGCAGGCGCTGCTGGAGAACAACGGCATGACCGAGCTGCTTGCGGGTATCGAGGGCGTCATCACGGCGGAGGGCGACAATGTCGCGATCTACGCGAAGGCGGCGGCCGAGATGCTGTTCTCGGCGACTCCGGGTCCGGACCCGGGCCTGGGCCCGGAGCGGGGTCCGGAGCGAGGTCCGGGGCGGGGCCCGGAACTGGAGCCGGAGCCGGTGTCGGAGTCGGAGCCCGATCAGGTTTCCGTTTCGGAGCCGGATTCAGTTTCAGTTTCGGTTTCGGGTCCGGAGCCGGAGTACGGATCGTACGGCCCCTCCCGCCGCGAGCTGACCGACCCGCTGTTCCTGGACGGACTCCTGGTCGCTGTCGAGGCCCTATGGCTGGAACGGGCCCGCCGCCGGATGAGCCAGGTGCCGCACGGCGACTCGCTGGCGCGGTGGAACGCGGCGTCCGGTGCCGCGCTGCGTGCCGTGGAGGCGTACGCGTACCGGCGCGCGTCGGAGGCGTACGCGGTGGCGATGGCGGGGCTGGAGCCCGGCTCGTCGCCCTCCGCCACGAAATCGTCCCCCTCCGTCTCCTCGGCCTCGGCCCATGACCTGCTGCGTTCGCTGCACCGGCTCTTCGCGCTCCAGTGGATCGACCGGAACAGCGGCGATCTGCTGGCCGCGGGCCGGCTGGCCCCCCGTCATCTCGATGAACTGCCCGAGGCCGTCGAACAGCTCATCTCGCGGCTGGCCGGCCATGCGCCCGCCCTCGTCGAGTCCTTCGCGCTGCCGGAGGAGATGTTCGCCGACTGGCCCATCTCCGGGGCCGGTTACGTGGACGCCTACGACGACGCGGAGGGCGCGTGGCACGCCGCACCCGCCGCATCCGCCGCACCCGCTTGAAACCACCGACCCCCTCAACCGACCCAACCCCTGGAAAGGACAACCCATGAGCGAGATCCACCCGAAGATCTCCGAGGTGCTGACGGAGACGTTCAAGGTGCCCGCCGTGGAGATCATCCCCGAGGCCACGATGGACAGCCTGGAGATGGACTCACTCGCCGTCGCCGAGTTCGCCGTCATCATCAAGGAGACGCTGGGGATCGACGCCGACTCGGACTCGCTGCTCAAGGGCGCCACGCTGGCGGAGATCACCGCGTTCCTCGACGGGGCGCGCACGGCGCGTACGGCGCACACCGCGCACGCGGCGCGCCCGCTCCGCGCGGTTCACGCGGCGGGCGCGATGAGCGGCGTCGGCGACACGATGAGCGGCGTCAGCGAGACGATGAGCGGCGTCAGCGAGACGAACGAGGCCGCGGTGGGCGTCGGCCGATGACCGGACCCGCCATCGCCATCACCGGTCTGGGGATGATCACCCCGGCCGGGAACGACACCGACTCCACCTGGCACGGCGTGTGCGCGGGAGTCTCCCCGGCGCACCGGGTACCCGAACTGAGCGGCTGCGCGGTCGACTTCGCCTGCACGGTCGAGGGCATCGATCTGGACGCCGCGATCGGTGGGCGTACGGCCTTCCGGATGGGCCGGTACGTGAAGTTCGCGCTCCTCGCCGCGCGCGAGGCGGTCGCCGACGCCGGACTCGACCCGACGAGCTGGGACGGCACCCGGGTCGCCGTCGTGGTCGGGACCAGCAGCGGGGGGTCGGCCAGCCTGACGGAACAGTCCGTCGCGCTCGACAGACGCGGGCCCGAGGCGACCTCCCCGTCCGGCATCCTGCTCACGATCCCGAACATGCCGGCGGCCGAGATCGCCATCAAGATGCGCGCCACCGGGCCCAGCATGGCGCCGTGCACGGCGTGCTCCTCGGGGGTCACGGCGCTGTCCGTGGCACGGGATCTGCTCTCCACCGGGCAGTGCGACATCGCCGTGGCGGGGGCGACGGAGTCCATCGTCTTCCCGGTCGCCATAACCGGGTTCGTGCGCTCGGGCGCCGCCGCGTCGGCAGGTCCCGGCGACGACCCGGCGCTGTTGTGCCGGCCCTTCGCCTCGGACCGCGCGGGGCTGGTCCTGGGAGAGGGCGCGGCGATCATGGTGCTGGAGCGCGAGCAGGACGCGCGGGCGCGCGGCGCGGAGCCACGCGCGCTGCTGGCGGGCGCCGGTGCCACGACCGATGCGCACCACCCGACGAGCCCGCACCCCTCGGGCGCCGTCGCCCAGCGCGCCGTGGAGGTGGCGCTGCGGGACGCGGGCTGGCAGTCGGGTGATGTCGAGCATGTCAACGCGCACGGCACGTCGACGCCGCTCAACGACGCGACCGAGGCGGCGCTGATCAGCAGGGTCTATCCGCACCGGCCGCCGGTCACGGCGCCCAAGGGCGTGCTCGGGCACTGTATGGGGGCGGCGGGCGCCATCGAGGCGGGCCTGACCGTGCTGACGCTCCAGCACGGCGTCGTACCCCCGATCGCCAACCTGGACGCGTCGGCCGTCGAGTTCGACATCGACTGCGTGACCAAGCAGCCGTTGCGCCGGCGGATCGACCGCGCGGTCAGCCACTCGTTCGGCTTCGGCGGGCACAACGCGGTACTGGCGCTGCGACGCGCCTGACCCATGCCGCCGCACGCACCGTCGTGCCGTACCGCGCCTGTGCGCGTACCCGCGCGCCCCTGCACACCGCGCCTGTGCGCGCGATGCGTCGGCGTACACAATGCGCCGGCGTACGGAATGCCGTCCTCCAGCCACGCGCCGGGGGGCGGCCTCCCCTCACTCTCACTCCGGAGGACCCACCATGAGCAGGCATCCACCGCTCCGAGGACGTACCGCCGTCATCACCGGCGCCGCGCGCGGCGTCGGCGAACAGCTCGCCCGGTCCCTCTCCGAGCGGGGTGCCCGGCTGGCGCTCGTCGGCCTGGAGAAGCCCGAACTCGCCCGTGTCACCGAGTCATTGACGGGCGAGGCGGACCATTGGCACGCGGATGTCACCGACGCGGCGGCCATGCTGCGTACGGCACGGCTCGTCGAGGAGCGCTTCGGTACGGTCGATGTCGTCGTCGCCAACGCGGGGGTCGCGGCGGGCGGGCTCTTCCGTCACTCCGAACCCGACGCGTGGCGCCGCGTCATCGAGGTCAATCTGATCGGCAGCGCCAACACCGCCCGCGCCTTCCTCCCCGCCCTGCTGGACTCCCGCGGCTACTACCTCCAGATCGCCTCGCTCGCGGCCCTCGCCCCCGCCCCGATGATGACGGCCTACTGCGCCTCGAAGGCCGGGGTGGAGTCCTTCGCGCACACTCTCCGTATGGAGGTGGCGCACCACGGGGTGGAGATTGGCGTCGGCTATCTCACCTGGACCGATACCGACATGGTCCGGAGCGCCGAGCAGGATTCCACGCTCCGCGAGCTGCGCTCCCGTATGCGCTGGCCCGCCAACCGGACCTATCCGCTGGCCCCGGCCGTGGACCGGCTCACCGCCGGCATCGAACGCCGCGCCCGCCATGTCTATGCCCAGCCCTGGCTCCGCGCGGCCCAGCTCGTACGCGCGGCTCTCCCGCGTGCCGCGGCGCACCGAGCCCGCCGCGCCCTGCCGGCCCTGGAATCCGCCTCGGCCGCGACCCCCACCACCCTCCTGGGCGCGGGCGGAGCCGCGAACGAGGCGGGCGACTCCGCCGGCCGGCCGTAATCCGGCCCGGTGAGGGCCCGGCTCCGCCCCGCGCCGCCCACGTGATGTTCATGGTGCACGTCTCGTGCCGCGTGCATATTCTGGGAATTCCATGCTCATACCGGACTGTCACGGCTTATCCGGCAGAAGACGCGTGCCGGAAATATGATGAAGGTGAGGCTTGAGCGAGAGGCCCCTCTGTACTCCGTTGCGAGGAACAACTCACAGCGGTCCACCAACGGACGTACCTCGGAGCGGTGCATGACCCGGCGTCGTCCCAGCCGGTCGGCGAGCGCCGACGACCTGCTGACCACACTCGGCCGGCTCACCGCCCAGGCGCGGCGGCGGGTGGAGCTTCAGCACGCCCGGGTGGAGCTGGCGGAGGCCCTGCAACGCGCGATGCTCCCGCCCTTTCTCCCCGCCGTACCCGGGCTGCGGACCGCCGCCAGGTACGCGCCCGCGCGGGACGGTCTGGATATCGGCGGCGACTGGTACGACGGTTTCGTGCTGCCCGACGGCGCGCTGGCGTTCTGTGTCGGCGATGTCCAGGGGCACGATGTCGAGGCGGCCGTGATCATGGGGCAGGTACGGATCGGTCTGCGGGCGGTCGCGGCGGCGGCCGGCGATCCCGGTCAGGTGCTGAGCCGTGCGAACGATCTGATGCTGTCGGTGGACTCCAGCCTCTTCGCGACCTGTACGTTCCTCCGCTTCGACCCGGTCACCCGCGTGCTGGAGAGCGCCCGCGCCGGCCATGTGGCCTCGGTGTGGGCCGCGGCGGACGGCAGCTCGGGTGTCGACGAGGACCCGGGCGGTCTGCCGCTGGGCATCCTGCCGGGGGAGATATACCCGGTGATCCGCCGCCGCCTGACGGACACCGGGGCGTTCGTGCTGGTCACGGACGGTGTGGTCGAAGGCCCCGCGTTCTCGGTCGAGGACGGCCTCGGGCGGGTGGCCCAGCTGACCGCCGCCGCGGTCCTGGCCGCCGAGGCCGCCGGCGTCGGTGCGGACCCGGGCGCGATGGCCACCGAGGTGCTGAAGGTGGCCGAGCTGACCGGTCACGCGGACGACGCCGCCGTGCTCGTCCTCTGCCATGACTCCGTACCGGACGGTCCCGTCGGCGCGCGCGGCCCGTGCCGCTGACTGTTCGGGCGGTGGCCCGGGCCACCGCCCAGGCCGCTGTCCGCTGCCCAGGCCGCTGTCCGTTGTCCGCTGCCCAGGCCGCTGTCCGCTGTCCGCTGTCCGTTGTCCGCGCGTAGGGTCCGGGGTGACGCGAGCCTTCCGGCAGTGCGTGTCACGGCGTACCCGGGCGGCGGGCGTTGTCTGATGGCTGATGTGGTGCCTACCGAGGAAGTCCGACGTCTCTCCCTGGCCGTTCTCCGGATTCTCGGCGTCGCCGCCGCCTATGCCGGGGCCGCACAGCTCGGTCTGCTGAAGCAGCTGCTGATCTCGGGCGCGGTCGTGACGCCTCTCTGGCCGTCCTCGGGCATCGCGGTGGCCTGCCTGCTCTTCCTGGGCATCGGGATCTGGCCGGGGATCGCGCTCGGCGCCCTCATCACCATCATGACGCTCGGTCCCGTCCATCTCTTCGACATCGGGGTCATCGCGGCAAGCGCCCTCGCCCCGGTCTGCTCCGTTCTGATGCTCCGGCGCGTGGGTTTCCGTACGGAGCTGGACCGGCTGCGGGACGGGGTCGCCCTGGTGTTCCTCGGGGCGCTGGCCGGGATGCTGATCAGCGCGACGCTGGGAGCGTGGATGCTGGTGCTCGGCGGCAAGCTGCGGCCCGAGGGGTTCTGGCCGACCTGGACGGCGTGGTGGGTGGGCGACGCCATGGGGGTGCTGGTGGTCACGCCGATGCTGCTCATGCTCCGCAGGGCCCGGCGCCCCCGGGTCAGGGACTTCCGCCGCTGGCCCGAGGCGGTGGCCCTGTTGATCACCGCTGTCGTCGTGACGCCGCTGGCCACCATGAGCAGATTCTCCGTGCTCTTCCTCGTCTTCCCGGTGCTCATCTGGGCCGCGCTGCGCTTCCAGCTCTCCGCGAGCGCGCCGTACGCGCTGTTCGTTTCGGTACTGGCGATCTCGGAGGCGACCGACCGCGTCGGGGGGTTCGAACACCACACCCTCATCGAGCGGCTGGTCAGCCTCCAGGCCCTCAACGGGTCCGTCGCGCTGACCTCGCTGCTGCTGGCGGCGATCGTCACGGAGCAGCGGAACGTCCGGCTGAAGGTCGAGGACGCGTGCGTGGAGCTCGCCGATCTGGTGGCACACCTCAGCCCGGCGGAGCCGCCGAAGCAGTTCGGGCCGGACCGCGGCAAGGACCCCGGGGGCGGCTGATCCCCGTCGGCCCCGGGCCACGCGATCGCCCGCCGCGTACCGCCCGCCGCCCGTCGCGTACCGCCCGCCGCCTACCGCCCGTCGCGTACCGCCCGCCGCCCGCCGCCCGCCGCCCGCCGTACGTCGCACGCCGCCCGACGAAGCCCAGAGCAGAGAGGTGAGGTAGCGCACCATGCCCCTGACAGGAGCGATGTTTCTCGGCGCCGAGCGGCGGCCCGGCCGAGGCCCGGCGGTCGCCTCGGTCGATCCCCGTACGGACACCCCGCTGGAGCCCGGCTACGGCTCCGGTACCCCCGAGGACGTCGCCCGCGCCTGCGAACTGGCCGAGCGGGCCGCCCCGGGCTACCGCGCCACCTCCCCCGAGCGGCGGGCGACCTTCCTGGAGCGGATCGCGGACCGTATCGAGGCGCTCGGCAAGGAGCTGATCGTCCGGGCCGTCGCCGAGAGCGGCCTTCCCGCTGACCGGGTCACCGGCGAACGGGACCGTACGACGGGGCAGTTGCGGCTTTTCGCGGCCGAGGTGCGCTACGGCGCCTGGGCGGAGGTACGGATCGACCGCGCGCTGCCGGACCGCGTCCCCGAGCCGCGGCCCGATCTGCGGGAGCGTCATATCGGCATCGGGCCCGTGGCGGTGTTCGGCGCGAGCGACTTCCCGCTCGGCTTCTCGGTGGCGGGCGGTGACAGCACGGCCGCGCTCGCCGCCGGCTGCCCCGTCGTGCTCAAGGCGCACAGCGCCCATCTGGGCACCTCGGAACTGGTCGGCTCGGCCGTGGCCGCCGCCGTACGCGAGAGCGAGCTGCCGGAGGGCGTGTTCTCGCTGCTCTTCGGCTCCGGCGCGGAACTGGGCCGGGCCCTGGTCGCCGACCCCCGGATCCGGGCGGTCGGCTTCACCGGATCGCGGGCGGGCGGCGAGGCACTGATGCGTACGGCCGCCGCCCGCCCCGAACCGGTCCCGGTGTACGCCGAGATGAGCAGCGTCAACCCGGTCTTCCTGCTGCCCGGCGCCCTCCGTGACCGGTCCGCCGCGCTGGTCGAGGGGTTCATCGGCGCGCTGACGGCGGGCGCCGGGCAGTTCCGTACCCGGCCGGGGCTGCTGGCCGCCGTCAACGGACCCGAGCTGGCGGAGTTCCTGGCGGCGGCCGGCCGTGCGGTGTCCGCCCGGATCGCGCAGACGGTGCGGACCCGCGCCCTCCACGACGCGTACGAGCGCGCGGCGGCGGCGCTGGCGGCGGTCGAGGACGTACGGGAGATCGCCGCCGGACAGCCGGGCGAGGGCGCCAACACCTGCGCGCCCCGGCTGCTCACGGTCCCCGCCGAGACGTTCCTGAGCCGGCCGGAACTCCAGGATCAGCCGTTCGGCGCCGCCGCGACCGTGGTGACCTGCCGTGATACGTCCCAACTCATCGAGGTGGCCCGCGCCTTGCGGGGCCAGTTGACCGCCACGGTCCACCACGGCACCGGTGACCACGAGACCGCCGCCGCCCTGCTGCCGCTCCTGGAGACCAGGGCGGGCCGCGTCCTCTACGACGGCTGGCCCACGGCGGTGGAGGTCAGCCACGCCATGGTGCACGGCGGCCCGTACCCCGCCACCTCGGACGTACGCACGACCTCGGTCGGCACCCTGTCCGTCCGCCGCTTCCTGCGCCCGGTCTGCTACCAGGACGTCCCGGCCGACTTCCTCCCCGCGGATGTCTCCGACGGCAACCCCCGCGACCTGCCGCGCCGGCTGGACGGCGCGCGGGAACACCGCTGAGCGCTTCCGCCGCGCCCGCCGGCCGTGCGGGCCCCGGCCCTCAGTGGTAGACGGGGAACGGCGTGGTCGCCGGGCTGATGAGGGCCGCGTACGGGTCCTCGTGCCGGCGATGGCGGCCGGACTGACCGCTGTCGGAGGGCGGGGTACGGGGCGTGAGCAGCCCGTCGTTGGCCAGGGTCTGTACGCGGAGCAGCAGCGCCCGCAGATCGAGGCCCAGCTCGGCGGCGACCGTCTGAAGGTCGAGGCCGGACTTCCAGCTCCACAGCAGGACGGAGTCCATGCTCGCCGACCAGACCACGGTCTCCTCCACCGCATGGGGATGGAAGTCGGTGGGCGCGGCCGCTGTCTGCGCGTCCTGCGGCATCGTGTCCGGCTGCGGGGGAGGCATCTCGCCCCGGGGCTGGGGCAGATGGACCTCCGACATCGAGAAGGTATCGGCGGCGGGATCGGACATCGGCGGCTGTCCCTGTCCCTGCCCCTGCCCCTGTCCCTGCCCCTGCCCCTGTCCCTGCCCCTGGGCCTGCCCCTGTGCCTGTGCTTGTGGCGGGGGCGGCGGAGTCTGGGGCGGTCCCTGCGGGATCAGCGGTGTGAGCGGTGGTGGCGGTGGCTGCGCTCCGCGGATCAGGAGTTCCTCGGCGACGGACCGGGCGTCCTCCCGGCCCACCGTGCGCCGGGCGACCCGCACTTCCCGTTCGTTCAGGCCCATCAGATCGGCGACCGCGCCGTCGTTCCCGACCGTCACGGAGAAGGCCGCGAGCGTCCTGCTCCGCTCGGCCTGCGCCTCGTCCAGCACTGACTGTGCTTGGCGTACACGCTCATCGCTGGCGCAGAACGCTTCGGCCAGGACAGTGTTCCGCTCCCAGAGTTCACGTGGATCCACGTGCGTAACAACGTCCATGGCGCACACAGGAATGGACTATCTGTTCAATTGCACCCAAAGGGCCTAAAGATAGAATAAAGGCCAGTTGGATCAGATCTCTCATGGAGATGTCATTGGATGACAATCTCCGGGTGAGGGGCGCGGGGGCTCAGGCCGGCAGTCCGGCGGCGCGCGTCCGCAGGTACCGTGCCTCGGGCACGCTGAGCGTACCCCCGGCGGCCAACCGGTAGGCGGCTCGCGCGCCTTCGATGTCTCCCGCCTTCTCCAGCAAATGCGCGCGTACGGCGTCGAGCCGGTGATGGCCCGCCAACCGGTCCTCCAGGACGGCGATCTCGTCCAGTCCGGCCCGGGGGCCGCGCACCATCGCGACGGCCACGGCCCTGCCGAGTTCGGCCATGGGCTCGGGCGCCCGGCGCACCAAGATGTTGTACAGGGCCAGGATCTGCGGCCAGTCGGTGTCCTCGGCGCGGGCCGCCTCGTCGTGGAGCGCGGCGATGGCCGACTGCAACTGGTAGGCGCCGGCCGGTCCCTGGGACAGCGCCTCCGTCACCAGCGCGGTGCCTTCCGCGATCGCCTTCGGATCCCAGAGGGAACGGTCCTGCTCGTCCAGCGGGATCAGTTCGCCGTCCGGCCCCGTACGTGCCGCGCTACGGGCGTCGGTGAGCAGCATCAGCGCCAACAGCCCGGTCACCGCGCCCTCCCGGGGCAGCAGCCGGCGCAAGGCCCGGGTCAGCCGGATCGCCTCGCGGGCGAGATCGGCGCGGTGCAGATCGCTGCCGGAGGTCGCCGTATAGCCCTCGTTGAAGATCAGATAGAGCACCTGGAGCACGGGCGCGAGCCGTTGGTCCCGGTCCTCGGGCCCCGGCTGCCGGAAGGGCACCCCTCTGATCCGCCGCTTGGCCCTGCTGATCCGCTGCGCCATCGTCGCCTCGGGCACCAGATGGGCCCGGGCGATCTCGGCCGTGGTCAGACCGCCGACGGCACGCAGCGTGAGCGCGATCTGCGCGGCGGGCGCCAGTTCGGGATGGCAGCAGAGGAAGAGCAGGGTGAGGGTGTCGTCCTGGGACGGCGCGCGGCTCTCACCCGGCGGCGGCGCTGTGAACGCGTCGCGCGGGGTGAGCGCCGCGGCCGTCTCCTCGCGCAGTCGCCGCGCCTCATCGGCGCGCAACTGGTCCATGAGCCGTCGGGAGGCGACCCTGATCAGCCAGCCGCGCGGGTTGTCGGGCACTCCCGTCTCGGGCCACTGCCGTGCCGCGGCGAGCAGCGCCTCCTGTACGGAGTCCTCGGCCGCGCCGAAGTGCCCGTACCGGCGTACCAGCGCGCCGAGGACCTGCGGCGTGTGCAGCCGCAGCAGGTCCTCGATCTCCCTTCCGGGCCTCATGCCGTACGTCTCACACGTCTCAGACGTCGCCGCCGCCGATGTCCGGGATGGGCCGGATGACCACGGGGTAGATCGGGGAGCCCTCGGGCGCCGGGCACCGCAGGAAGCGCTCGGCGATCTCCGTCACGCGCTCCAGGCTCTCGCAGTCCAGTACCCAGTAGCCGGCGAGCAGTTCCTTGGTCTCGCCGTACGGGCCGTCCGTGATCACGGGCCGGCCGTCGTCGCCGACTCCGACGACGCGCGTGGCGGCGGGCTCGGCCAGACCGTTCCCGTCCACCATCTCGCCGCTCTCGGCGAGGTCGTTGTTGAGCTCTTCCATGTAGGAGAACATCGCCCGCAGATCCTCCTCGCTCCAGGCAGGACTGTGGGCGGACGCCTTGCCGGCCATCGCGTCGTAGTCGGCCTGCGCGCCCTGCACCATCACCAGGTACTTCATGATGTCGTCTCCTCTGTTCCTCGGTACGCCGTCACCCCTCGTGGGCGACTTTCACAGGGGACGTCGGAGCGGGTCGCGCGTTCTCGACAGCTCGCGGCACGGACTCGCGAAGATTTTCCCGGAACCGCTCTCGGAGCGGAAGGCTCTCGGCAGGACAGGCTCTCTGAAGGGCAGGCTCTCGGCGGGGAAGAGACCGGCACCGGTGATCAGCCGATCAGCGGGCCGTCTCCCGCAGGGGAACAGACCGGGACGCCTGCGCGGGGGTCCGATCGAACGCGGTTTCCAGGGGCCGGCGGGCCCAGCGGCCCGCGATGACCGCGCACACCATCAGCTGCACCTGGTGGAAGATCATGAGGGGCAGGATCACCGGGCCCGCCGAGGCGCCGAACAGCACCGCCGCCATGGGCAGCCCCGTCGCCAGGCTCTTGTTGGAGCCGCAGAAGACGATCGTGATCCGGTCCTCCGGGCCGAAGCCCAGGCGCCGCGCGGCGAACGAGGTCGTCGCGAGGGCCACCGTCAGCAGGAGCATGGCCAGCGCGACCAGACCGGCCAGCCGCGCGGGGGTGATCTGCCGCCAGATGCCCTCGGCCATGCCCAGGCTGAAGGCCGTATAGACGACGAGAAGGATGGAGAACCGGTCCAGCAGGCCGATCCGCTTCTTGTGGCGGCCGATGAAAGCGCCGATCCAGCGGCGCGCCACCTGCCCGGCGACGAAGGGAAGCAGGAGCTGGGTGGTGATGGCCACCGCTCCATGGGCCGAGAAGCTGACGGTGGAGCCGATCAGCCAGGCCGCGAGCAGCGGGGTGGCGACCATGCCGAACAGGCTGGAGTACGTACCGGCGCAGATGGCGGCCGGGACATTGCCCCTGGCGGTGGAGGTCAGCGCGATCGACGACTGGACGGTCGAGGGGACGACGCAGAGGAAGAGGAGACCGGTGTAGAGCTGGTCGGTGAGGAGGAACGGTACGAGTCCGCCCGCGGCCAGCCCGAGCAACGGGAAGAGCGCGAACGTACTGGCCCCGATCACGAGGTGGAGTTTCCACTGCCGCAGTCCGTCGACCGCCTCACGGGTGGAGAGCCGCGCGCCGTAGAGGAAGAAGAGCAGCGCGATGGCGAGGTCGGCGGCACCGCCGACGGCCAGGGCCGCCCGGCCGCTCGCGGGCAGCAGCGCCGCGAGCACGACCGTGCCGAGAAGGGCGACGACATAGAGGTCGATCGCCCTTCCCAGCCGGCCTGGCCAGGACATCAGCCAGGACTTAGAGGTCACGTCATTCACCGTTCTCGCCTTGGTACGGCGGATGCCCGATCTGCCCGATCTGCTCGATGACACCACCCGAGCCGGTGCCCGAGCCGGTGCCCGAGCCGGTGTCCGAGCCGGTGTCGGAGGGGCGCGAACATGGGCAGGGCCCGGTCCGGTCGCCGCTCCCGCTCCCGCTCCCGCTCCCGTTCCCGGGTCCGGGTCCGACATCCCCGGTCCGCACGTCGATGGCGCCACCACCCCCGTCGTGGTCGCTGCCCGCCGTGCCCTTGCTTCTGAACAGCATGTTGAGCGTCCGGTCGATCTCCAGCCATGAGTCGGCGTGGGAGTTGTCGATCACGAGCAGGCCGACGTTGCGTCCGGCGACCGGCCCCGACCGCTCGGCGTCGTCGTCGTCGGCCTGTGCGGCACCGGCACCGCACAGGACGCTCGTCGTCGCCGCGACGATGACACCCGTCGTGGAGACTCCCCTGAGAAGGGGCGTTCTCTTCGGAAGACGGTGCCGGCCGGTGCCGGACCGAAGGAAATGAGATGACAAGAGGGAATTCCCGTGGTCAGACCGACACCGATACGCGAATGTCGTGGTGTCTGCTGATGTTCTTTTCCAGCAATTCCGTTGATCCCTTGACCCCGATCGCTCCCGTCTCCCTGGTGTCCGGCAGCCGTCCGTCCGCCATTTTCAGATCGACCAGCGCGCCGTCGATCGCACCGTGCGCGGCGAAAAGGCACGGCGTGCTGTAGATGGCGAGATTGACACCCAGGTCGGAGAGTTCGGAGAGGGAGAGCCTCGGCGACTTTCCGCCCGCGATCTGGTTGAACAGCAGCGGCTTGTCGCCCACGACCGAGCGGATCTTACGAATCCACTCCACGCTCCGCACGCCGTCGACGAGGACGACATCCGCGTCCGTCTCCGCCAGCGCGGCGGCGCGCCGTACGATCTCCGACTCCTCCGTGGCGTCCGTACGCGCCACCACAAGCATCTCCTCCCTGCTGCGCAGGACCAGATCGAGCTTGGCCAGGTACTCCTCCAGCGGCAGGATCAGCTTCCCGTCCGCGTGCCCGCAGCGTCGTGGGCGCTTCTGGTCCTCCAGAATCACCCCCGAGGCCCCGGCACGCTCCAGCCGCTGGACGACATGGCACGCGACCTCGGGGTCGACGTACCCGTCGTCGATGTCGACGAGCATGTGATGGCGAGGAAACGCCAGACGAAGCCGCTCCGCGAAGGCCACCATGTCGGGCCAGGCGATGAAACCGATGTCCGGCAGCCCGTAATGGGAAGCGGCGAAGCCGAAGCCGGAGACAAAGAATCCGTTGTAGTGCTGGGCCGCGATCGAGGCCGAGTACATGTCGTAGATGCCGATGAGAGGTGTCGTGCGAGGTGATTCGACCGCTTCTCGCAAGGCATTGCCGTAGCGCATGGTTCTCCCTCATTCCAGAACCCGCCCGATCACGAGTTCAGGCGATGTGCTGACGGGCACACATTTACAGAAGACCAAGACTTCGTAAAACGACACACCGTATCGTCGCCCGATCTGGCAAAAAATGCGGAGTGATCGCTATGTGTGATATTTCAACGAAGCGGCGATTCCTCGACCGGGGTCTGTCCGGGATCTGTCCGGGGTCAGCCTTGGGCGCGCCGGGTCTCCAGGCCGTCGAGTACGCAGACGAGCCCGCCGTCGAAGTTGTCCTCGCGGGCGCCGCCCATGTCCTGGCCGCGCTGTGCGGCGTACAGCCTGCGCAGGCGTGGGTACGGCGCCGCGGCCCGTTCGGCGGCCGGCCACAGCCGCTCCGTCCACTCCTGCTCGCTCCGACCGCTGCGGGCGAGCATCGTTACCCACGCGGCCTCGCTGGTGGATATCCCGATGACGTACGAGGCGACGGTGTTCACGGCCCGGTCCGCCTCCGGCAGCGAGAAGCCCGCCTCCTCGAAGACGGTGAGGAGACTCTCGGACAGCCTCAACATGTTCGGCCCCAGGTGGGCCACCCCCGCCTCACCGAGCATGGGGACGATCCAGGGGTGCCGCAGGAACGCCGAGCGCAGGCTGTGGGCCCAGTGGGTGACGGTCGCGCGCCACCGCGCCGGGTCTCCGGCGTCCGGCAGCTCGATCTCACCGTAGACCTCGTCCACGATCAGCTCGATCAGCTCGTCCTTGTTGGCCACGTGCGAGTACATCGAGGTGGCACCCGCGTTCAGCCGGGTACCGAGCTTCCGCATGCTCAGGGCGTCGATTCCCTCGGCGTCCAGCAACTGGAGGGCCGTGGACACGATCTGTTCCCGGCTCAGCGCCGGCTGCTCCCGCCGCTGCCGGCGCGGACGGGTCCACACGGACGGGAACGGCTGCTCGTCGGCCGACATGCGCACTCGTCGGTGTCTCCGGCCGCCCAGGACAGCTTGGCGCGCACGGCGTACGGTCGTGCGTACAGCGTGCGGGCGGGTGGGGCGTCAACACGCCTTGGGCGGCGGCTGGATGGCGGGACCTCCTGGCGAGACCAGCTCCGTCTCGTAGGCCAGGACGACGGCCTGGGCGCGGTCGCGCAGGGCGAGCTTGGCGAAGATACGGGCGACATGGGTCTTCACGGTGGCTTCGCTGAGGGTGAGTTCCCGGGCGAGTTCGGCGTTCGAGAGGCCGCCGCCCATGAGGGTCAGGACCTTCAGCTCGCGAGGTGTCAGGGACGTGAGATCGCGGTGGACGGCGGGGAGTCCGGGCGCGTGGCCGGACCGGTTGCCGGACGGGTTGTCGGACCGGTGACCGGACGGGTTGCCGGCTGGGTGGCCGGGACGGTGGTCGCCGGTGGCGAAGCGTTCGACGAGACGCCGGGTGATCGACGGGGAGAGCAGCGCGTCACCGGTGTTGATGAGGCGTACGGCGGCGGCGAGGTGCTGCGGGGTGACGTCCTTCAGCAGGAAGCCGCTCGCGCCGAGAGCCAGGGCGGCGTACACGTAACGGTCGAGGTCGAAGGTGGTCAGCATGAGCACCCGGCAGTCCGGGTTCTGCTCGGCCCGGCTCACGATCGCGAAGGTGCTGCACAACGAGTGACACCGCGCGTCATGCCGACGCCGATCAGCACGATCACCATGCCCGCGAGGACGCGGGCGCTCAGCTGCTCGCCGAGGACGAGCGCGCCGAGGGTCACCGACACCACCGGCAGGAGATAGCCGACCGTGGCGGTGGTGGTGGGGCCCTCGTCGTCGAGGAGCCGGTAGTTGAGGTGGAACGTGACGCCCGTGCCCAGGGTGCCCAGGATGACGACGGCGATCACGGCGGTGAGGGTCGGGCCGCCGGGAGCCGCCGGGGCGGTGGGAAGGGCGAGGGTCGTCAGGCCCGTCGCGGCGAGGAGTTGGGCTGCGGAGAGTGCGAGCGGCGCGGTGCCCCGGCCGGTGAGGTGGCGGGCCATATAGGCGAAGGCCACCGCGTAGCTGACCGCCGCGCCGAGCAGGACCAGGGCGCCCCAACTCGTCAGTCCGCTCCGCTGCCAGGGCGCGAAGATGAGCAGGGTGCCGGCGAAACCGAGGAGCAGACCGGCCAGTCGGAGCGGCCGTAGCCCCCGCTCCGTACCGAGCGCGAGTCCGATCAGCAGGGACCAGAGGGGCGTTGTGGCGTTGAGTACGCCGGCGACGCTGGAATCCACGGTCTGCTCGCCGATGCCGAAGAGGAAGAACGGCAGGGCGTTGCAGAAGAACGCGGCCACGACGAGATGGCCCCAAGTCCCGCGGTCGCGGGGGAGGCGCTGGCCGGCGGAGAACGCCAGGGCCAACAGGACGGCCGTCCCGAGTGCGCAGCGGATGACGGTGATGTGGAGGGGTGACAGTCCTCCGGTCAGGGCGATCTTGATCCAGAGGAAGCCCGATCCCCACAGCAGGGCGAGAACAGCCATGCGGAGAAGGGTTCTTCGTGAGCCGCTGAGCACGGTGCGCCTCCTGCGGGGCGGGTGGGGGTTTCACCGTGTCTCAGCGGGCTGTCGTAAGACAAGCGAAAAGAACTGCACTCACCATTAAGCTCTCCTACATGCTTGATATGCGGCGCATGCAGTTGCTGCGGGCGGTGGTGACCAGTGGGTCGGTCACCGCGGCGGCCCGGAACCTCGGCTACACACCCTCCGCCGTCAGCCAGCAGATGGCGACGCTGGAGAAGGAGGCGGGGATCACGCTGCTGGAGCGGTCCGGGCGCGGGGTGCGGCCGACCGACGCCGGGCGGTTGCTGACCGAGTACGCGGCTCTCATCGGCAGACAGGTCGCCGAGGCGGAGACGGCGTTGGCGGACCTGCGGGCGGGCCGGACGGGACGGGTGGTGGTCCGCTACTTCGCCACGGTGGGAGCCACCCTGGTGGCGCCCGCGCTGGCGGAGCTCCGCCGTGAACATCCGGGCGTACAGGTCGATCTGAGGCTCACGGGTTCCGACGACCCGCTGCCGGAGGTGAGGGAGGGCCGGGCGGATGTGGCGCTCGTGGTCCGGCCGAAGGAGCTGGGACGGTCGGAGGAGCTGGGGCGGCCGAAGGAGCCAGGACGGTCGGAGGAGCCGGGGCGGCCGTTGGGCGGGCTCTTTGTCGACGGCGTACGGTTCGTGCACCTTCTCGACGACACGTACCGCGCCGTGCTGCCCAGGGGGCACCGGCTCGCCACGAAGCGGGTACTCGAACTGTCCGACCTCGCCGAGGAGCCATGGGTCGGCAGTGAGTGGCCCGGTCCGTGCCTCGACGCCATCCTCACCGCGTGCGGCGCGGCCGGCTTCAGCCCGGACTTCGTGGTGGAGAGCGAGGACTACGCCACGGCCCAGGGCTTTGTCGCCGCCGGACTGGGCATCAGTCTCGTTCCGGTCACCGGGCTGGCCGGCCACCATCCGGCGGTGGTCATACGCAAGATCAGGAATCCGGAGCCGGTCAGGGCGATCTACGCGGCGGTACGGGGACCGGGGCCGGACCCGATCGCGCTGCGCGGGCTGCTCGACGCGCTACGGAGGGCGGCGACGCCGTAACGGGCGACGCCGTAACGGGCGACGCCGTAACGGGCGACGCCGTAACGGGCGACGCCGTAACGGGCGACGCCGCGACAGGCGACGCCGTGACGGGCTCCGGTACGTACGTGGGTCAGACCGCCAGGTCACCGACCAGATGGTCACCCGGGATGCCCGCCTTGTCGGGGTCGTAGTAGTCCCTGATGCCATCGGCCCAGGTCGCCCGCGCGATCCGGTCCGCGTCCGTGGGCCCGAACGCGTCGAAGAGGGCGTGGATGTTTGCGAGCCGGAAGCCGATGGCCATCATGAGCGCGACGAACGTGGGCCGCCGGACCAGTCCATCGCCCTCCGGATCGCCCAGGGCGGACAGTGATTCGGCGAATTCGCCGATCGCCTCGTTGAAGCGTTCCGGGGAAAGGACGCAGGCCGTGTACTCGTCGAAGCTGACCTTGCCGTCGCGGTCGGCGTCCAGTTCGCCGACCACGGTCGTCCAGTATGTCCGGAACGCGGCGGCCATCGCGCTCTTCGCCGCGTCGTCGGCGCTGGGCACCGCCTGGATGACATGAGTCGCCATGGCCTCGAAATCGTCCGCTTCGAGATATCCGTTGCCGTTGACGTCGAAGAGTGTGAAGACGAGCTTGACCCGGTTGAGTGCTTCCGTACGCATGATGTCTCGCCCTCCGTCAGGCTGTGACCGGCTGTGACCGGCGTGCATCCGTTATCCACTGTGCGAGGCGGAGGTCGGTACGTCCGTAAAATGACAGGCGTTCATCAGAATGAGTGAACGCGGCTTCTCAGAGGGCGAGTTGAGCGTCCCTCGTCACTTCGAGCGCCGCGCGCGCGAAGACCTGGACGGCGCCGGTGTCGTCCCCGGCCCGCCACACCAGGCCGTACCCGATGGGGTCGGCGTCCTCGAACGGCAGGTACGTGACGCCCGGCCGCGGGTAATACGTGGCGGTGTGCGCGACCGACAGCAGGGCCCCCTTGCCACCGGCGACGAGCGTGAGCGCCTCTTGCATATGGGTGACGGCCGGGCCGCGACGGATCGGTCTGCCGCTGGGCGTGTGCGCGGGCACCCGCTGTTCCAGCCGGTAGTCGGGGAGTTCACCGGCGATCGTCAGCAACGGCACCTCGGCCAGGTCTTCGAGCGACACCTTCCCGCGGGCGGACAGCGGATGCCCGGAGGAGACCGCCAGCACGCGCCCCTCCGTGAGCAGGGTGGGACCCTCGCCGAGATCGTCCTCACGTACCGGGAACTCCGTGAGCTGGACATCGAACTCGCCGCTGCGCAGCTGTCCGAACGGGTCCGAGAGCGGCACCTCACAGATCTCCACGCCCAGCTCGGGATGGCCGGCGCGCAGTGCCTCCGCGGCTTTCATCACGATCTCCCCGGCCAGCGGGGTGGAGAAGCCGACATGCAGCACGCCACTGATGCCGCGCGCGGTGGCGGCGGCCCGCGCGACGGCGGCGCCGACCGCGCGATGGTGCGGTTCGAGGTCGTCACGGAGCTGCCGGCCGAGGGCGGTGAGGGCGACGCGGCGGCTCGTACGCACGAACAGCGGGGCGCCGACGCGGCGCTCCAGGCGCTGGACGAGCTGGCTCACCCTGGCGCGGGACAGCCGCAGCCGGTCCGCCGTGCGGCCGAAGTGCAGCTCCTCGGCGAGGATGAGAAAGCACTCCAGTTCAACGCGCTCCATGGATGCCCCCGGATTGGTGAGTCGACCGGATCGCTGAGTCAGCCCGATCGGTAAGCCGGCCGGATCGGTAAGCCGGCCGGATCGGTAAGCCTGGCTTGACGAACGTTGCGATCTTCGCCGTTGTTCCCCCACAGCCGCTGATCGATGGTGATCGAGCCAAGAACTTCCCTACACCATCGAGGAATTCAGATGAGTACGCGTGACTGGGGCGTGCTGTTCGTCCTGTGCGGTGCGATCTTCCTGGAGGGCATCGACGTGGCGATGCTCAATGTGGCCCTTCCCGCCATCCGCTCCGAACTAGGCCTGACCACGGGCGAGTTGCAGTGGGTCATGAGTGCGTACGTCCTCGGCTACGGCGGCTTCATGCTGCTCGGGGGACGGGCCGCCGACCTCTTCGGCCGCCGCAGGATGTTCGTCTTCTGGCTCACCGTCTTCCTGCTCTTCTCGGGCCTCGGCGGGTTCGCCACCGACGGCTGGACGCTGATCGTCGCGCGGTTCGTCACCGGCGTAGCCGCCGCCTTCATGACCCCGGCCGGGCTGTCCATCATCACCACGAGCTTCGAGGAGGGCCCGCGCCGCGACAAGGCCCTGCTCGTCTACTCCGGCACGGCGGCGGGCGGCTTCTCGATCGGTCTGGTCGTCGGCGGGCTGCTCACCGCGGTCGACTGGCGATGGGTGTTCTTCGCCCCGGTCGTCCTGTCCTTCCTCATCCTGACCGCCGCGCTCGCGCTCCTGCCCAGGTCGCCGCGGCCGGACAGGACCGGGGAGAGCGTGGACCTGGCCGGTTCGGTCAGTGTCACCGCGGCCATCGTGCTGCTCGTGCTCGGCGTCGAACGCGCCTCCCACACCGGGATCGGCTGGACGCTCGGCACGCTCGCGGCGGGCCTGGTCCTCCTCGCCGTCTTCGTCGCCGTCGAACGGCGCTCGGCCTCCCCGCTCGTACGCCTGGGCATCTTCCGCGTCGGAGCGCTGGTGCGGGCCAACCTCTCCGCGTCGCTGTTCGCGGCCGGCTTCTTCGGATTCCAGTTCCTGGTGGTGCTGTATCTCCAGGAGCTGCGCGGCTGGTCGACGCTCCAGACGAGCTTCGCGATGATCGTCATCGGCATCGACGCCGTACTCTCGCCCACCCTCACACCGAAGCTGGTGGCCCGGTTCGGCAACGCCAGGGTGATCTTCGGCGGTCTGCTGCTGGCCGCGCTCGCCTACGCGCTGTTCCTGCCGGTCGGCGCCGACTGGACGTATCCGATGATGTTCCCGAGTCTGATCATCCTCGGGCTGGCCTTCGCGCTGGCGTACGGCCCGCTCACCATCGCCGCCACGGACGGTATCGAGGAGCGCGAACAGGGGCTGGCCGGCGGTCTGCTCTACACCTCGTTCCAGTTCGGCGCCGCGCTCGGCCTCTCGGCGGTCACCGCCGTGAACGTCGCGGCCACCGACGCGGACTCGTCGGCGGCCGTGCTGGAGGGTTACCGCGCCGCGCTGGTCGTCCCGCTCGCGGCGGCCCTGCTCGCCGCCCTCGTCAGCGCTTTCGGGCTGCGGCCGCCGAAAGGCACGGCGGTCGCGTACGAGGAGGCGCCGGCCCCCCGTCCCGACACCCCCGCTGCCCGCTGAGTGCCCGACCAGCTGAATCGCCGACCAGCGTGAGGAGCCTTTCATGGCCGACAGAGCCAGTGCCTTCGCCGAGATCCAGGACACCTTCTTCAGCTACGTCCGCGGCATCACGTACGCCACGATGATCACCGTCGACCGCGAGAACCGCCCCAGGGCCCGCGTGCTCCTCCCCGTCTGGGAAGTCGTCGACCGCCACCCGGTCGGCTGGCTCGCCGTCTACAAGACCCCGGTCAGGACGGCCCACCTCGCGGGCAACCCGCACACTACGTACGCGTACTGGAGCCCCCGGCAGAACGCCGCCTTCGTCGACAGCGTCTCGACCTGGGCCGAGGACGAGGAGTCCAGACGCCACGCCTGGGACCTGTATGTCGAGGGCGGTCCGCCGGGGGTGGGGTACGACCCGGTCCGGTACTGGCGCGGCGGACCCGAGGATCCCGAGTACCACGTGATCCGTATCGATCCCTGGCGGATCCAGCTGGTACGGGGCGCCGATCTGCGGAGCACCCTCTGGTACCGCGACGACCGGCCGGGCCACCGCGGTCCCGGCGGGTCCGTCAGCGCGGGGTCGCCGTGAGGGGTCGCCGTGAGGGGAACGCTGAAGGCTCCGGCCATGAGGTTGTGAAATAGGACTGACGTACTAAGGGTGAATGCGCAGAGATCGCGATGTGCCCGGGGCCGGGTACCGGCACTCTGCTGAGGGTCGATCTGCTGCGGGTCGATCCGAGCGGTGCGTGGAATCGGGGGTGCGGGAGTGTGCCACAGGCCGCTCCGTCGCGTGCGGGAACGCCGATCACCCGGGCGGACCCGACAGGTTTCCGGTAGGTGTGCGACGCACGTAGCGGTGCGGGGCCCATCGCGGTGGTGCCTCGCGGCCCGAGGCGGAGGGGGACTGGGGACTGTGTTGCGGCAGCCGGGGGAGCACATGTGCCGGGGATACCGGGGACGCCGGGGATACCGGGGGAGCACGTATGACGGTTGAACGAGCCGGCGGTACTTCCGCCTCGTCCTCGTCCTCGGCGTTCGCGCAGCCGCGTCGCCCGGCCGCTGAGGACCGGCAGGGGAGCGTGCCGCGTCACGTCGCGTGCGTGATGGACGGGAACGGCCGGTGGGCGGCACAGCGGTCATTGCCGCGTACGTCGGGTCACCAGGCGGCAGAGGCGACGGTGATCGACATCATCGAGGCGGCACGGACAGCGGGGGTGGAGTGGCTGAGCCTGTACGCGTTCTCCACCGAGAACTGGCAACGCCCCAGCAGCGAGGTCGACTTCCTCATGCGACTGGTGCGCCGCGTGGTACGCAAACACGCCCCGCTGCTGCTCGCGCGCGGTATCCGCTGCCGGTTCCTCGGAGTGGCGGACCCGAGGATCCCCGTACCGCTGGCCCGGGACTTCGCCGACCTGATGACGCTGACCAGCATGAACCGAGGCATGACGCTGACCGTGGCGTTCGATCACGGCGGACGCAGGGACATCGTCGAGGCGGCTCGGTCCCTCATCCGCAGCGAGGTGCCGGCCGATGCCGTCGACGAGCGGGCCTTCGCCGCTCATCTGCCCTTTCCCGACACACCCGATGTGGACCTCCTCATCCGGACCTCCGGCGAACAGCGCATCTCCAACTTCATGCTCTGGCAGGTGGCCTACGCCGAGTGGATCTTTCCGCCGGTGCTCTGGCCCGACTTCCGCGCGCCGCACTTCCTGGAGTGCCTGCACACCTACCGGCAACGCGACCGCCGCTTCGGCGGCGTGGCGCCGCACGCGAACGGAGAACCTCACCCGTGACGGACACAGGCAGCAGCCGCCCCAAGGACGCCCGTTCCGAAGCCACCGATCACCACGGTGACCCGGTACGGCCGACCCCTGAAACACAGCCCGGCTCCCTGTTCGGGCCCGACGCGCAGTTCCACCGGTTCTTCAACGATCCGCGCTGGGCCCTGGCCGTCCTCAGGGCCACGGTGCTGGAGGCCGCCCATCCGCAGATCGGCGCGGCCCTGATCGACAACTCGACGTTCGTGGCGCATCCGTGGCGGCGGCTGCGCAACACCCTCGTCAGCCTCCAGCGCATGTTCGAAGCCGACGACGATACGCGGCGAAGGGAGGCGGCGCGGCTCAACCGTCTGCACGCGAGGCTGAGCGGTACGGACGCACAGAACCGGCCCTACGACGCGATGGACCCCCAGGTCCGCGCCTGGGTGGTCGCGACGCTGTTCGAGAGCTCCGTCACCATGTGCCGACTGAGCGGGCAGCCGCTCGACCGGACCACCATGGAACAGCTCTACGCCGAATTCCAGGCATACCTCGGGGCCTTCGGGGATCAGGCCGGTCATCTGCCGCCCACGTTGAAGGAGTTCTGGCAGTACTACGACCACATGGTCCAGGAGGAACTGGAGGACACCGAGGCCCTGCGCGTCATCCTCTACAAGCTCTTCGACCATCTCCCGGCGCCGCCTCTGCTGGACGGCCTGCCCACCGTATGGGCGGCGGGTCGCGCGCTCGCCGGTCCGGTCCTCGGCACGATCACCGTGGCGTCCCTCCCCGAATCCTTCCGCCGACGGGCGGGTCTGCCCGAAATCCCCGGCGCCCAGTCGCTGATGCACAGCGCCTATGTGGGCGTCGGTCTGGCACGCTTCCTGCCCGACAACTGGCTCCGGGCCGAGAACGTCACCAGCCTGCTCTACCTGTCCCCGGACAGCGACGACCCCCGCGCGGCGACACTCAACGCGCTGCGCGACCGGATGAAGAGGGCCGGCGCCCTGTTCCGGCTGGTCACGCCCTTTCCGGCGCAGGACGGTTCAGCAGAGGGAGCCGAGCCGCGGCGGAGCGCCGAGGAATTCTTCACCGCGGTACTGGACCAGACCGGGGACGGCTACCTGGACTGGCCCGATCTCGCCGCCATGGCACGGGAGTTGTCCTCCCGCCTCGACCTGGACGAGCCGGAGGAGACCAAGCTCTACAACGCGTACGCCGAGTGGTGGAGGGAGCTCCAGGCGGCTCTCGACATCGACGGTGACGGCCGTATCAGCAGGGAGGAGTACGCCGCCGCGGTCCCCTCTCTCGCCGGGCCCGCGCTGATCAGGGTCGCCGAGGTGCTCTTCGACGTCACCGATACGGACGGCAACCAGTCCATCGACGCGGACGAGTACCGGGCCCTGTTCCGGACCGGGTTCCGGCGTACGGTGGCCGACGCCGACGCCGACGCCGACGCCGACGCCGACGCCGACGCGACGTACTCCCGCAGCGCGTTCGTGAAGGACTTCCTCTCCTTCATGTCGGGCCGCTGGAGCTCGACCCCTTTCGACCCGCTGCTCGCCGAGGCGTAGGAAGAACACCGAGGTCCCGCCGGGCCTCTTCACCGGGGCGGACGCCCCTTCGCTCGACCCCATCCTGGCCGATGCCGTGGCGGCGCGAGACAGCTCGGGACGGACCTGGCAAGCCCTGTCGGCGCTGGCGCTCGCACTGCTGCGGGAACACGCGGGGGGCGGCGAACGACCGCTGCTGGACTGGGCGTTGACCACCCTGGCGCGACTCCCATCCCGGCTGGAGGCGGTCCTGCGCGCCGCACTGCTGCCCGCGACCGCGGGCGCACCCGCCCCTGCCGCCAAGGTGACCAGCCGTAAGGAACTCGTCCGGCTGGCCGCCTCCCGGCTCCCCGTCGGCACCGCCGCCGCGATCGTCGCCGAAACGTTCGCTCCTCCCGGGCAGCACCCCGATGTCCAGGCGGCCTGTGTGCCCGTATCCATCGAACTGCTGCGCTCGCCGGCCGCCTGGAGCCTGCTGGAACGTGCCTCCGACGGCCCGCCGGTCACCCAGGCCGCGGTCCGAGAGGCGGCCCTGGCGCTCAGCACGGCGGTCGAATAGGAGCCGAGACCGCGCGGAGCAACCGCACGGACGCGCACCGCGCCCCGTAGCTCCTCGTTGCGGAGACCATGCCGAGCCGCCATCGCGCAACACAGTGCGTCGCCTCCCAGCCCCGCCCGCCTCAACGCCGGCCGATCCGTCAGTTCCGCGCCGCTCAGGAGATGGCCGAGCGGCCTGTGGGCGCCAGCCGCAGTACCCGCGGGGCCGCTGTCTGTTCTCGCTCGATGGCCGGCAGCATCTCGTCCCGTGCGAGGGGATCGGCCTGTATATCGGCGAGGTGCTGTCGGTAAGCGCTCTCGTCCGGATACGAGGTGCAGACCACGGCGACGTTCTCTCCGGTGCGGACGGGCAGTCCGGCGAATGTGTTGTGCGCTGTCTCGGTGCCGAGGGCGGCGAACGGTGTGGGGCCCGTCTTCCGGAGCACGGGGAGGAGGCCGTCCCGGATCAGCGCGATGCCGTCGTACCGACCGGGAGGGAAGGACCACATGGTGGCGGACACGAATCGCTCCGGTGCCGGAGCACCGACCTGGGGTCGCTCGGACGAGGAGACGGCGAAGCCGTTCTCGTCCGACAGGGGGCGCAGCAGCAGGACGTTGTCAGAGTCGATCATGGTGGCGTTGGCCCGGGGGCCGTGCTTGGCCCAGACGGGGCCGTCGTAGAAGGCCGTCAGTGCGCGGTGTCGTGCCGCCATGTCCCGGAAGCCGCGCAGCCAGACGAAGCGGTCCGGGTCATCGAGGTCCCGGAACTGGCCGAGCACGGACATCCCTGCCTCTTCCTGGGTTTCGACGAACTCCCGGTCGAACAGCTCGATGAGTTCGTCGCGTCGGCCGGGACGCAGCGTGTACTGGCGGAGCTCGATCACGGCAGGGTGCACGACGGGATCCGTAGGGGGCACGGCAAGCTCCTGTTCGGTTCTCTTCTTCAGGCGCGGGTTCCCGGCTCGTTCGGTCGGAGCCGGCCGTGGACTGACGGTAGGGCGGCCATGTGCCAGGGGCTGTCAGGGTTTCCGGGGAGAATGTGCCCATGTCTGTTGGTCGACTGCTGTCGGTGATGCTGTTGCTGCAATCCCGCGGACGCGTACCCGCGCAAGGGATAGCCGACGAGCTGGGTGTGTCCGTGCGGACGGCATACCGTGACCTGGCGCGTCTGCGGTCCGCCAGGGTTCCCGTCTACGCGGAGCCGGGCCGCAAAGGCGGATATCAACTGCTCGACGGCTATCGCACCCGCCTGACCGGGATGAGCCAGGGGGAGGCGCGGGCACTGTTCTTCGCCGGGCTGCCCGGCCCCGCCGCCGACTTGGGGATCGCGTCGGAGATGACGGCAGCATGGCTGAAGTTGCTGGCCGCGTTGCCGGCGGAGCTCGGTGAGCAGGCGGCGCGGACCGCGGCGGTGTTCCACCTGGACGCTCCGGCCTGGTACCGGGAGCCCGAACAGACGCCGTATCTGACCCTGTTCGTCGACGCGGTGCTCACACGGCGAGCGGTGGACGTGCGCTACCGCCGTTGGCGCGCGCCGCAAGAGGTATGTCGCCGCCTTCGCCCCTACGGCCTGGTACTCAAGTCCGGTGTCTGGTACCTCGTAGCCGCTACGGAGAACCGGATCGGGACCTACCGGGTCACCCAAGTCCTCGACGCGGTGCTGAGCGATGAACGGTTCAATCGCCCCCAGGACTTCGACCTGGGCGCCTACTGGGCCTCCTACCTCGACGACTTCCAGACACGCCGTTACACCGGCACAGCCACCATCCGCCTGTCTCCGCGGGGACGCCGGCGCCTGCCCGACAACATCCCCCCAGAAGTGGTGCGGGCGGTCGACTCCACCGCGACCGCCGTCGGCGACGACGGATGGGTCGAGGCCGTCATGCCGACCGAGAGCACCGACCACGCGTGCGGGGAGCTGCTGCGGCTCGGTACCGATGTCGAGGTCGTCGCACCGGACGAACTGCGCCAGGCCATGGCCGCCACCGTGGGCGTACTCGCCCGAGCTTACGGACTCCACTGACGCCGGAATGCGCGTCCGGCGGTCGTGGTGAGCGGGCTCTCCGGCTGAGGGCGACGTACGGCTCACCACGATGCGGGCGATCGACCGGGGTGAACGCGCGGGGTGAACGCGCGGTGAAGACGGCCGGCTCGCTCACCGGCAACAGCCTCGCGTGATCCAGTGGGTTCGTCGGTGAGGGGAAGAGTCGGTTTGAACGCGCAGCTTCACGGGCGAGCCCCGGCCCTTACGGCAGTGGGCCGCTGATCGCCGCTGTACTTGTGTCCCGCCTGCACCTTCGGATGGGCCGGCTCCACCAGGAGCGTCACCCGCTCCTCCGGGCGTCACCCGCTCCTCCGGGCGTCACCCGCTCCTCCGGGCGGTCGGCGAGGAGTGCTTCAGGAGCGGGTGGAGAAGGGCTACGTCTTCACCTCGCCGACCGGTGAACCGCTCAACCCCATGGAGGCGGCCGGGCTGAGGGCCGGTCGCCTGCACGACGCCCGCCACACCGCCGGCACTCTCCCGCTGATCCTCGGGGTCCCGGACACGGTCGTAACGCGATCACGTGAGGGGTTGCCCCAACACGCTTTCCAAATGTTCGTCTGGGGGTTCCGGGGCGTGCAGGAGTGTTCTGACCTGCGGTGCAGCGGGTGTGGGTGGGCGTTCTGAACGGTGTCGTACATCGGCGAACGCAACCAGAAATGCAACCCGCACAAGGTTGCGTTCGCAGGTAACGTCCCGGCGCTTCCGGTGTCCGGACCACCAGGTCGGAAGGGGTGCGAGGCGAGGGCCGGAATCCGCGAGATCCTCGCGGACCCGGCCTCAGCAGCGGCCGGGGCGCGCGTACACCGTGATCACCGAACCGTCGACCGTTCGCTTGCCGCACGCCTCGAAGTGGTCAGCGAGCGTGTCCCGCTTCACCCGGGCCATGGCACTGTCCTCTACCGTCACGCCGGATGGTGAGGCGACGGCGATGATCCGGTGACGAGCGAGCATTCGAGCGCGCAGTTCGTCGGGGGCCACCTCGGTGCCGTACAGGCTGTGCGAAGTGAGCGGGCTGCGTGCCCTTGCCAGATCCATCCCCGGGGCGGGCCTGGGCTCGGCGAGTTCCCAGGCCCTGCGCTTCACGGACAGGTACACCACGCCGTCGTCGGGGAGGACGGTCTCGCGCAGAACGGCGGCGAGTGCGGTCATGTCGTCCGAACGGCTTGCGGGAGTGCGTAGGTTTAGGGCGGTCGGCACCAGTGCCGCGAAGGCGGCGACGGCTGCGACGACCACGCCCGCGCGGATCCTGCGTCCGCGCCGCAGCACCTGGTCGAACGCTGCACCGAGGAGCAGCGCGAGGCCCGCGGCGCCGTAGAGCACGTACCGTTCCAGGTACAGCGGTTTGGCCAGGGCCAGGAGCATCAGGAGGCCGGTTGGCATGAGGAAGAGACCGAGACCGAGGACGACCAGCCGGCGCTCGCACGCGGGGCGGCTCCTTCGGCCCGCCAGGGCGATCCATACCGCCGCCAGGGCCACGCCGACCATGAGTGCGAAGTGGGCGTACTCGTCAGGTTTCGTGGCGTCCAGCCAACCCACCTGGGTGGACTCCCGCATACTCACCAGCACAAGCGGGGCAAGCCCCACAATGACGCCCACGGCCGCCGCCACGAAGGTCCGGCGCATCGCGCGCGGCACCACCAGGGCATGCGCGGCCAATGCGAGCACCGCGAACTCGTGCACCAAGCAGGCCGTGAGCAGCAGCGCCGTGTAGGCCGCCCACACGCCCCGCCGATCGCGCTCGACCGCTCGCACCAAGGCATAGGTCGCCCAGACGACAAGGGCGCACACCAGCGCGTACGAGCGGCCCTCCTGCGCGTACCGCTGCACCCCGGGCAGAACGACGAACACGATGCCCGCGCACAGCCCGGCACGCGGCCCTGCCAGGTGAAGGCCGATCATCGCGACGCCGCCTGCGGCCGCCGCCGCGGCGAGCACCGAGGGCAGCCTCAGCACGACGACGTCCGTACCGAAGATGTCGAACAGGCCGTGCATCAGCAGGTAGTAGAGACCGTGCACCGCATCGATGTGCCCTAACGTCTGCCACAGATCGGGAAGATCGCGACTCGCCAGCCCGATGGTCACGGCCTCGTCATGCCAAACGGCACCATCGCGCCGCAGACCCCAGAGACCCAGTATGAGAGCGAGCAGCGCCGGCACGCCCACGACGCATCGCCGGCCGAGGGCTGCTGTTGCACGGGGGGAGGGCGTGGTGCGATGACGTGCGAGGAGCGTGTGGGGTTGGACGGTGGCGATGGCTGACTCCGGCATGGCTCGACGAGTGGGACAGGTCGAGTCCAGCCGCCGAGGAATTGATGCGCAGTCCCCGTTACGGGGCCCAATCAATTCCCGGCAGGACGCCGAACAGCAGTAACGCTGGCCGGATAGGCTCGTGGGGCTGACGGGGGCCGCGACCGGTGGTTGAGGGGGCCCGCATCGCACGACGGGGGGAGCCACCCATGGGGCGCCGGGAGAAGCCGCTCGACCCGGCTGCGGGTGCCGCTCCACGCCTCGCGTACGAGCTGCGGAAGTTGCGTGGGGAAGCGGGCGGACCTACATATAGGGCGATGGCCGAGCGCGTCGGATTCTCGGCCCCGACCCTGTCCGCCGCCGCCTCCGGTGAGCGAGTTCCGACTCTGCCCGTCCTGCTCGCATATGTGCGGGCCTGCGGTGGCGACGAGGCCGACTGGGAGCGGCGCCGGCGCGCGGCAACCGCGGACGCTGCCGAGGAAGCCGAGGCCGTGGAGGAGGTGGCGGCCTCTCCCTACAAGGGTCTGGCCCGATTTGAGCCCGACGACCGAGATACGTATTTCGGGCGCGGCGAACTTGTAGCGGAACTCGATGCCTCCGTCGCCCGCCACCGCATCGTCGCTCTGGTGGGCGGCTCTGGAAGCGGCAAGTCGTCCCTGCTGCGCGCGGGGCTCGTCCCAGCCCTGCGCAACGAAGAGGATCCGCGGCGCAGACCCGCCGTCGTCCGTGTCATCACCCCGTCGGATCGCCCCGATCCCTCCCTGCTCGCACCGGACGCTGCTCAACAGGGCGACACGATCGTCCTGATCGACCAGTTCGAGGAGTTGTTCACGCTCTGCCACGACGACTCCGCCCGCGCCCGATTCATCGACGCGCTGCTCGCAGCCCGCGCTCCCGAGAGCCGACTGCGCGTTGTCATCTCGGTACGCGCCGACTTCTACGGCCGCTGCGCCGAGCACGGTCCGCTCGCCGACGCCTTACGATCCGCCACGCTCCTCGTTGGCCCGATGACGTCCGCCCAGCTCAGGGAGGCCATCGTCGGTCCGGCGCAGCGCGACCGTCTCATCGTGGAGAGGGCGTTGACCGCCCGCATCGTTGCCGACGTCGAGAGGCAGCCGGGCGGTCTGCCGCTGATGGCACACGCCCTGCTCGAAATCTGGCGTCGACGCCGTGGCAAGACGCTCACCGAGCAGGCGTACGACGCGATCGGTGGGGTGCGCGGCGCCATCGCCCACACCGCCGAGGCGCTCTACGCCCGATTCACCGATGAGCAGGCTGCGGTCGCCCGCCGACTGCTGCTGCGCATGGTCTCCCCGGGTGACGGCACACAGGACACCCGCCGGCCCGTGGAACGTTCCGAACTTCCAACGGCGTTGGCCGAGTCGGCCGTCTTGGAAGAGCTTGTGCGGGCCCGACTGCTCACCATCGACGGCACCACGGTCGACCTCGCCCATGAAGCCCTGCTCACTGCCTGGCCACGGCTGCGCGGCTGGATCGAGGCCGACCGAGAACGGCTGCGCCTGCATCGGGCGTTGACGGAGGCGGCCCGTACGTGGGAGGCGCTGGATCGAGACCCCGGGGCGCTGTTTCGGGGCGTACGACTCTCGGCGGCCCGTGAGGCGTTCGGAGATCCGGACAAGGCGGAGCGCAAGACAACTACCGGTGAGTTGACGGCCCTGGAAGGCGACTTTCACCTCGCGAGCCTGGCCGCCCACGAGCAGGCGCTTAGGACACGCATGCGTGGTGCCCGCCGACGCCGCGCCCTGATCTCAGCCCTGGCCCTGCTGATTTGCCTTGCGGCGGTAGCGGGCACGGCGGCCTGGCAGCAGGGCCGCATCAGCGACAGCCGCCGCGACGAGGCCGAGGCCCGCCGCATTGCCGGTGTCGCGACAGCCCTGCGTGCATCGAACCCGCGCCTGGCCATGCAATTGAGTGTGGCCTCATGGCGGATTGCCGACCTGCCGGAAACCCGCGAGGCGGTGCGAGGCGCCGCCGTTCAGCGCGAGCAGGCATCGTTCACACCGCGCGACGGTACGGGCGATATGCAATCGCCGGGCCGGCTCAGCTCGGACGGCCGGATCCTGACAAAGGTCGGCAGGGACCGTGTTTACCAGTGGGATGCGCGCACCGGCCGCTCGCTCGGCGCGGTCAAGATTCCAGGCGACGCCTTCTCATCAGTCCTCGCAGTAAGCGGCGACGCCGGGCGGGTCGCGTACCTCGACAGCCGGGGCACCGTCGTTGTGCGGAACCTGCGCGACGGGCAGCGGACGCAGCGACTCGATGATCTTCAGGGGGACCATCCAGAAGTCGAGTTCGGCCCCGATGGGCGCCTCCTCATCACCCTGGACAAGGACGAGAATAGAGCCAGAGTGCAGGTGTGGGACGTGGAGACGGGCCGGGTCGTGTTCACGGTGGGGGCACGCCAGAGTGACGGCCCGATCGCCCAGCTGAGCCCGAATGGGAAGCTCTTGGCCGCCTGCGCAAACGAGGGCGCCCGATTGTCTGTCTGGGACATCGAGTCGAAGCGCCGACTGCCCGCGCCCTGGACCCGCGAGGCGGATCGCGAACTGTGCGACAACGGCGCCCGATTCATGTTCTTGCCCGACAGCCGCGCCATCGCCGTAGGGGTGGAAGGCGGAGTCCGTACCTGGGACGTGCGGGACGGCCGGGAGCGCCCTGTGATCAAGACGGGTGGCAAGGACAGGCCGGAGGTGTCGTTCAGCACCGACGGGATATACGCCGTCACTCTCCAAGGCGGCATCGCCCTGTGGCACACCGCGAGCCCGAACCACCCACTGACGACCTACACACCGGAAGCGTCCGACGCCATCGAGCCACGGATCAATCCGGCAGACGGAGTGCTGCGCTTCGTCGTCGGCGGAACGAACACCGTGAAGACGCTCGACGTCCGCGCCGTACTGGAGACTCCCGGATTGGGGCGGCCAGAGCAGCCCTACCAACAGGCCGAGTTCAGCCCGGACGGACACAGAACACTGACGACACAGCGAAACGGTCAGGATTGGGAGTTCCAGCTGCACGAACGAGGCGGCAGGACGATCCTCCTTCCGGGCCGGGTACGCGGGGACATAGCACCCCACCTCGCTTTCTCGCCGGACGGCCGTACCGTCGCATACGGAGACTCCGAAGTTCGCCTGTGGAACGTGGATCACCGGCGCGAGACCGCGCGAATCAAGGTGCCGGAACTGATTCAGACCATCGCCGTGGGCGCGGACGGCGCGTCCCTGCTTTTCGCCACCTCCCGGCCGATCGGCGGGCAGAACGACGCCCCGAGCGTCGTCGAGGTGTGGCGGGCCTCAGCGCAGGCCAGACACCGTCTCCTGCGCAAGCAGACCGAGACGTTCTCCGCGTTCCTGACACCGGACGCGACCGCTCTGCTCACGTCGAACGGCGATCGATACGATCTGGACACCGGCCGCAAATTCACCGGCCTGTACGGCGAGGACACACTGCGGTCTGCGTGGTTCAGCCGGGGCGGAAACCACCTGGCGGTCAGCACCTTTGAGGGCCGGGTCACGTTCTGGGACCGCCTTGGCCAACACCGGATCGCGATCCTCGCACCGTCGAACCACGACGGGCGGCACGAGTCGCCGGCCGTCGCCTTCTCGGCCGACGGCGCGTTCGTCGCGGTCGGAACCCAGGACGATTCCGTACGTGTCTGGGAAACCGCCTCGCCCGGCACGCCGGGCACGCTCATCCAGATCGAGGAGGGCCGCATCCTCGGGCTCGGATTCACTGACAACAGCGACACCCTGCGGATCGCAACCTCGAACGGTGTACACCGTGAGATCGGAGTGCTCGATCCGCAACGGGCCGCGCGGCGGGTGTGCGAACGGGTTGGGGGCGGACTCGGTACGGAACAGTGGGACGCCTATCTCCCGAAGATCGCCTACCGGGAGACCTGCTAGTGTGATGCGCCTGAAATCGCGGGCTTAAATCTGTAGGCTGTTTTCATGTCTCGTGGTTCTCGTGCCGTCGAAGTCGTGTTGTCCGATGGGGAGCGTGCCGAGTTGCTGCGCTGGGCGGGCGGGGCGGTGGCGCCCCGTCTCGTTGAGCGGGCA